>NZ_RAWC01000310.1:0-8095 GCF_003611685.1 Corallococcus sp. CA049B
GCCGTGAGGCGCGGTGTAGCGTGCCGCAGTCAAGCGCGCGAAGAAAGGCACTCGATGATGCGGTGGTGGATCGTGGTGGGCGCGGTGAACGCTTTCCTGGCCGTGGCGGCGGGCGCCTTCGGGGCGCATGCGCTGAAGGCCCGGCTCGCGCAGGACCTGCAGGTCATCTTCGAAACCGGGGCGCGCTACCACATGTACCACGCGCTCGCGCTGGTGGCGGTGGGGCTGCTGGGCACGGTGCGCCCCTCCGCGCTCCTGGAGTCCGCGGGCTGGGCGATGCTCGCGGGCATCGTCCTCTTCTCCGGCAGCCTGTACGCCCTGGCCCTCTCCGGCGTGCGCGTGCTGGGCGCCATCACGCCGCTGGGCGGCCTGGGCTTCCTCGTGGGCTGGGCGCTCTTCGCCGTGGCGGCGTGGCGCACCTCACCGTGAAGCGGCGGACAGCCCGCGTCACGCCCTCAGCAGGGGCGGCAGCGGGTAGATGAGGTCCAGGTCGCTGTGGTTGCGCAGGCCACAGGCCTCGCGCTGCACGGTGAGGTTCCAGCGCAGCCGCTCCGCTTCCTTCCACAGAGCGCGGTACGCCGGGTAGCGCTCCATGCGCGCCAGGCCATGCAGGGCGCGCAGCTCCTTCTCCGCCTGGGCCACCAGGGCGAGGGCACCCTCCAGCTTGTCGCCGGAGCGGCGCAACCCGGAGGCGCGCTCGCGCTGGAGCTCCGCCTCGATGGGCAGCAGGGCGTTGACGTTCACCGGACGAGCCATGCCTTCCTTGTAACCACGAGCGCCCGGCTTCGCAGCGGCGCTCCGGTCCATGCCGGGCAGGCAACCGGGCTTCAGGGAGGCGGTGTCGGCGCGGGTGCGTCCTTTGCCTCCGGAAGCGCAGCGGCGCCAGGGCGCCCCCACCGCCACGCCTCGCGGGCCCAGGCGAGCCCCGCGAAGAGCACCATCGCGTTGCGCGCGAGGAGCAGCAGCGTGAATGACGGCTGCCAGCCCGTATTGTAGGTGCTGCCCGCGAAGAGCCCGCGCGTGATGGCGGCGGCCACCAGCAGCACGGCGGACGGCCACGCCCTTCCGGAGAGCAGCGCGAGCGCGGCGGCCCCGGTGAGCCAGATGAGGTACTGCGGGCTCAGCACCGGGTTGAGGATGACGAAGGCCACGAGCGGCACCAGCGTCAGCCGGGCCCCGTCCTCGATGTGCACCGGAGGCCTGCGCCACGCGGCGCGCACGGACACCGCCACGGCCAGCAGCAGGCCCGCGACCCACACCTGCCGGGTGACAGCGCGGACCACTTCGGCGTCCGCGCCGTGCAGCTCATAGGCGGCGGGAGCGTGGACCCACTGGACGTGGGCGAAGCCCAGCAGGTGCGCGGCCCAGAGCAGGCCCGCGCTGAGGGCCTCCACCTGGAGGCCCCGCTCGACGTGGAAGGCCGCGAAGCGCCACCACGGCCACACGAAGCTCAGCGGCACCAGCGGCAGCACGCCCGCGACGAGGCCGGTGATGAGGGCCCGCGTCGGCTTCGCGCCCCGGCGCCAGCACACGGCCAGGGCCAGCGGCACGAGCACGGCCGGGTACAGCTTGGTGACGGTGCCCACCGCGAGCAACGCACCTGCCCGGCCTTCGCGCCCGCGCATCAGGGCCACCAGCGCGGCCAGCGCGAGCGCGGCGGGGATGAGGTCGTAGCGCTTGAGGTAGTGCACGCTCTGGAGCCAGCTGACGACGGAGTACGCCGCGAACGGCACCCACGCGCGCCAGGCCGCGCCCCACCGGCGCACGCCTTCGGACAGCAGCAGCCACTTGATGAACGCGTCGATGAGCGTGAGCTGGAGGCCGAACGCGAGGATGAAGCCGCGCAGGTCGCCGCCCGCCCACGTCGCGGGCACGAACCACAGGAGCGCGTAGGGCGGGTATTCGAAGCGGAAGTCGCGGTTGGGGACCGCGCCGTCCAGGAACGCGCGGGCCGTCCGGAAGTACAGCGGCAGGTCGCCCTGGCGCGAGGAGAAGGCGTAGAGCGCCAGCGGCAACACGGCCAGCGCGAGCGCGAGCCAGTGCCTGGGCGTCAGCCGCGAGGGCTCGGGCGATGTCGATGCGGACACGGAGTGTCACTCTGCCCGTGAGGACCGGGCGCTGTCGCCGGGAAAGGCGTCCGTCCCCCTCCCTGCCCGGGCCACGCCCAGGCGCATGGACGTGCGAGGCGGCACCCGACCCGCTAGGTTCCGGCCTGGATTGCCCACTCCATGAAGCTCCACCGCCCCACGAAGGACGAGCTGTTCGCCGCCACCGGCCGCACCATGCCGGACCTGCTGGCCCCCGACCTGCGGGTGCTCTTCTGCGGCATCAACCCCAGCCTCTACTCCGCGGTGGTGGGCGTGCACTTCGCGCGGCCGGGCAACCGCTTCTGGCCATCACTGCACGCGGCGGGCTTCACCCCGCGCCTCCTGAAGCCGGCGGAGCAGGCGGAGCTGCTGGCGCTGGGCCTGGGCATCACCAACGTGGTGGACCGGGCCACGGCGAGCGCGGACCAGCTGGGCGCGGAGGAGTACGCGGAGGGCGCGAGGTCGCTGGCGCGCAAGGTGAAGCGCTACCGCCCGAAGTACCTCGCGGTGCTGGGGCTGGGCGCGTACCGCACCGCCTTCTCGCGGCCGAAGGCGAGGTTCGGACCGCAGGAGGAGACGCTGGGCGCGGCGCGGCTGTGGGTGCTGCCCAATCCCAGCGGGCTCAACGCCAGCTACCAGCTCCCGGACCTCGCGCGGCTGTACGGCGAGCTGCGCCGCGCGGTCGAGCCGCGCTGACTACTTCAACAGGCCGGACTCGCGGGCCACCTGCGACGCGACGGGCAGCACCTTGTCGAAGGCGGCGGCGTTGCACGCGAGCAGGCCCCGGCGGTTCTGGAGCTCGGAGCCGTCGTACAGGTACGCGTTGCCCGCCAGGTCCGTGAGCACGCCGCCCGCGGAGCGGATGACGGCCTCCGGCGCGCAGTTGTCCCAGCGGTAGCTCTTGTCGCTCACGTGCACGTAGAGGTCGCAGCGGGCCTCCGCCAGCAGGCCGCACTTGAGCCCCACCGAACCGGACTCCGTCTCCTTCGTGATGCCCAGCCGCTGCACCACCGCGTCCGTCGTCTTCGAGCGGTGCGAGCGCGACACCACAAGCCGCAGCTGCGCCGGGTCCGCCACGTCCGACACGCGCAGCGCGCGGCGGCCCCGCGGGTCCTCCACGGAGCCCTGCTCGCCGACGATGCCGGAGTACAGGACATCCCCCACCGCGCGGTAGACGACGCCCAGCGCCGCCCGGCCCTCCACGGCGAGGCCGATGTGGATGGCGAACTCGCCGTTGCGGTTCACGAACTCCTGCGTGCCGTCGAGCGGATCCACGAACCAGCAGCGGCTGAAGCGCTTCGCGTCGGAGACGTCCTCCTTCTCCTCCGCCACCACGCCGTCCGCCGGGAAGGCCTTGCGCAGCTCGCCCACGATGAAGGCGTTGGCGCGCTCGTCCGCCACCGTGACGGGCCCGGCGCCTCCGGCCTTGTCCGTGACGGAGAAGTCCGTGGCGTAGACCTGCAGGAGGATGTCACCAGCCTGGCGGGCGATGCGCCGGGCCACTTCGAGCTCTTGGGCGAGTGCGGGCATGGAGGCCCGTGAGTCTACCGGGGCGAATTGCCCCCGTGGGGAAATCTGCCCCGCCTCGCGCCCCCATCCCTCCGGGGTGGAGCCCCTGGCCCGGGGGCTGCACTCCCCAAGGGGATTCGCCTTCCTCGCCCAGGGCAGCGCGGCGGGAGGCAAGCAAGGACTCGGACGATGATGAAGTGGCTGATGGGGCTGGCCCTGCTGGGCATCGGCGTGGCGCTGGCGTTCGCGGGCGGACGGATGGTGTACCGCTCGAAGGTGAGCAAGGACTGGCCCACCGTGCAGGGCACCGTGATGAGCTCCCGCGTGGAGACCTTGCGCAGCAAGCGCGCGGTGAGCTTCCGCCCGGAGGTGAGCTACCGCTACGAGGTGAACGGCGTCCCGTACACCTCCGACACGGTGGCCTTCGACGGCCACGGCGCAGGCGGGCTCGCGGAGGCGCAGGCGGTGTCGCACCACTACGCGGCCGGCGCCCCGGTGACGCTGCACTACGAGCCGGAGGACCCGTCCGTGGCGTGCCTCCAGTGCGGCGACACGGGCTTCGTGAACTACGTGTTGACGCTGGGGGGCGCGGTGTTCGCCCTCGTGGCCGCCTGGGGCCTGGTGGAGCTGGCCCGCTCCAGCCTGCGCGACGCCAGGGACGCCGCACCGCGGATGCGCGCGAAGGCCCGCTAGACGACGCAAGGCCGCCCGTCCGCGTGGCCGGCTGAGCATTTTCCCGAGGAAGCCTTCGACAGGCGCGGCCCACGATGCGCAACCTGGAGCGGACACCCGCTCCCTGGAGAACGCATGCCCGTCACCATCCGCCCCGCGAAGGACTCGGACGCGCCCGCGCTGGGCCGCATGGGCGCGGCGCTCGCGCGCCAGCACCACGGCTTCGACCCGCGGCGCTTCATGGTCCCGGACGACGTCGAGTCCGGCTACCGCTGGTGGCTGGGCAAGGAGGCGCGCCGTCCGCAGGAGGCCGTGGTGCTCGTGGCCGAGCTGGACGGCGAAGTGGTCGGCTACTGCTACGGCCGGATGGAGGGCGTGGACTGGAACATGCTCCTCGACAAGTGCGGCGCCCTGCACGACATCTGGGTGGAGGAGCAGGCGCGCGGCACCGGCACCGGACAGCTGCTCGCGGAGGCCATGGTGCAGCGGCTCACGGAGATGGGCGCGCCGCGCGTGGTGCTCCACACCGCCGCGAAGAACGAAGCCGCGCAGCGCCTGTTCGCGCGGCTGGGCTGGCGTCCCACCATGGTGGAGATGACCCGCGAGACGCCGCCCCGCTCATAGCCTTCCGCCAGGCATCCGGCCCTGCTGGAAGGCCTCCACCTGCGCGGGCGTGAAGGGCGGCTCGTAGAGGACGCGGTCCTGCTGGCGTGAGCGGAACAGGTCCACGATGAGGTTCATCCGGTCCTTCACCGAGCCCCAGTCCCGCGCCGCGCTGCCCGCCGTGTCATCCGGGGTCCGGTCCAGTTGCTTCAGCAGGGCGCACAGCTCCGGGTGCTCCAGCCGCAGCAGGTCCGGCGGGAAGTCCGCCGCGGCGGAGAGCGCCGGGATGTCCTCGCCCAGCCGCAGCGTCCGGTCCGGCAGCTCCAGGGTCATCAGCTCGCGCCAGCAGCGCTCCAGCCGCTCCGCCAGCGGCGTGAAGACCGCGGCCAGCCACGGCTCCGGCATCCCGTGTCCGCGCGCTCGCAGCAGCTCCCTCAGGTGGTCCAGGAACAGCTCCTTCAGCGGCGCCCCCAGCGCCCCGATGATGGACTCCTGCAACCGCACCTGCTCGTGGTAGCCCACCAGCGCGTTGGCCAGGAGCACGCGCTCCGCCCGCTCCTTGGTGCGCGTGAGGCTCAGGGCCTCGTGGTACGCGCGCACCGCGCGGATGAGCAGGTCCTGGCCCCCGGACTCCAGCGGCCCCGGCTTGAGCACGGCCACCACGCGCTCCAGCGCGGCGGGGCTCTTCGCATCAGGACCGGTGAAGTGCTCCAGCATCGCCGTGTAGAGCGGCCCCAGCTCCTGGAACACCCGCAGGTTGCCTTGCGCGATGTGCGTCGCCACCGCGCTCATCACCGGGTCCACGGCGCGCGACAGCACGGTGGCCACGCCCGACGGCAGGCCCCACGAGCCCAGGAGCCGGGCCTGCGTCACGCCCAGTCCGCGCATCACGGCTTCCGCGCGGGAGAGCATGTCCCGCTCCAGCACGGCCACCATCTCCTTGCGGATGAAGGTCCCCGCGGTCTTCGACGCCCAGGTGGAGAAGCCGCACCACGACTGATCCACCTCCCCCAGCACGCCCGCGAAGCACACCTTCAGCACGTGGTACGTGTGCGTGATGTGCAGGTTGCGCAGGGGCGCGTCCTGCATGCGGCCAATGGCCTCCACCTCCGCGTGCGTCGGCTGCGGATAGGGGCGCGGCAGCGGTTGGAGCAGCATGGCGAGGCGGGCTCCTGGAGGCAGGGGCGGCAGTGCCCGCTCCAGCATGGAGCACCCGCCTCACGGCCCACCATCGCCCACCAGGGAGGGGGCGGAACGACGAAGCCCCGGGTGCGTCCACCCGGGGCCTCCCTGAAGCTTCAGCGGAGTGAAGAGGAGCGCCCTACTTCTTCTGCTCCTTCACCCACGAGTCCTTCAGCGTCACCGTGCGGTTGAACACGGGCGCGCCCGGCTTGGAGTCCACCGCGTCCGCGCAGAAGTAGCCCAGGCGCTCGAACTGGAAGCGGTCGCCCGGCTTCGCGTCCGCGAGCATCGGCTCCACACGCGCGCCGGAGAGGGTCTCCAGGCTGTTCGGGTTGAGGAACTCCTTGAAGTCCTTCGTCTCGTCCTTGTCCGGCTGCTCCACCGAGAAGAGCCGGTCGAACAGCCGCACCTGCGCCACGGGCGCGTTGCCCGGCACCCAGTGCAGCGTGCCCTTCACCTTGCGGCCGTCCGGCGAGTCGCCACCGCGCGTGGCCGGATCATACGTGCAGCGCAGCTCCGTGATGTTGCCCGCCGCGTCCTTGATGACCTTCTCGCACTTGATGAAGTACGCGGAGCGCAGGCGCACCTCCTTGCCCGGCGCCAGGCGGAAGAAGCCCTTCTCCGGCACCTCCTGGAAGTCGTCCGCCTCGATGTAGAGCTCGCGCATGAACGGCACCTTGCGCGTGCCCATGTCCTCGCGCTTCGGGTGGTTCGCCGTCTCCAGCTCCTCCGTCTGGCCCTCCGGGTAGTTCTCCAGCACCACCTTGAGCGGGCGCAGGACGGCCATGGCGCGCGGCGCCGTCTCGTTGAGGTCGTCCCGGATGGACAGCTCCAGCACGCCCATGTCGATGAGGCTGTCGGACTTGCTCACGCCGATGCGCTTCGCGAAGTCGCGCAGCGACGCGGGCGTGTAGCCCCGGCGGCGCAGGCCGCTGATGGTCAGCATGCGCGGATCATCCCAGCCGGAGACGCGCTTCTCCTGTACCAGCTGGAGCAGCTTGCGCTTGCTCATCACCGCGTAGGTGAGGTTCAGCCGCGCGAACTCGTACTGGTAGGGCCGGTCGCCCTTGATCAGCGCGTCGACGATCCAGTCGTACAGCACGCGGCGGTTCTCGAACTCCAGCGTACAGACGGAGTGCGTGATGCCCTCGATGGCGTCCGACAGACAGTGCGCGAAGTCGTAGAGCGGGTAGATGCACCACTTGTCGCCCGTGCGGTGGTGGTGCGCGTGCCGGATGCGGTAGATGGGCGGGTCGCGCAGCACGGGGTTCGACGACGCCATGTCGATCTTCGCGCGCAGCGTGTGCTTGCCGTCCGGGAACTCGCCCGCCTTCATCCGGCGGAACAGGTCCAGGTTCTCCTCCACCGTGCGCGTGCGGTACGGGCTGTCCTTGCCCGGCGTGGTGAAGTTGCCGCGGTACTGGGAGATCTCCTCCGGCGACAGGCTGCACACGTAGGCCTGGCCCTGCGAAATCAGCTGCTCCGCGAAGGCGTAGAGCCGGTCGAAGTAGTCGGACGCGAAGAAGCGCCGGTCGTCCCAGTCGAACCCGAGCCAGCGCACGTCGCGCTGGATGGACTCCACGTAGTCCGTGTCCTCGGTGAGCGGGTTGGTGTCATCGAGGCGCAGGTTGCACTTGCCGCCATACTGCTGCGCCAGCCCGAAGTTCAGCACGATGGCTTTGGCGTGGCCGATGTGGAGGTAGCCGTTGGGCTCGGGCGGGAAGCGGGTGTGCACGCGTCCGCCGTGCTTTCCCGTCCGCCGGTCTTCCTCAACGACTTCCTGGAGGAAGTTGAGGCCCTGCGTCTCGTTCGTCGTCGTCATGATGGTGCGAATCCTCTGGGAAGCTGAACCAGGGGAGCAAGGTTTTCCTGCCCCTGCGCGTCAGACCTCCGCCAGCAGCGACTCCCAGGCCTTGAGGGCCCGTTCAGCGGACAACTCGTCCGCCCGGTCGAGCGCCCGCTGGCGCAGCCCGTCCCGCCACTTCGCGTCCGTCACCACCCGCCCCAGGGCCTGGGCCATGGCGGCGTCGTCCCCCATGGGC
>NZ_RAWC01000311.1:0-8013 GCF_003611685.1 Corallococcus sp. CA049B
GCGCTGGGGACGGCGGCTCTTGTGGGGCCTGCTCGGCTTGCTGGGGCTCATCGTCCTGCTGGTGGCGGGCGTGCTCGTGTACGCCACCAGTCCCGGCGGCTCCGCCCGCATCGCCCGCTTCGGCGTGGACCTGGCGAACAAGCAGTTCGCCGGCCGGCTGGAGCTGGGCGGGTTCGACCTGGACCTCAACGGCGCGGTCCTCACCGGCATCAAGCTCTACACGCCGGAAGGCGACCTGGCGGCGGAGATTACCCGCGTGGAGGCGCGGCTGAACCTGTCGCCGCTGTTGGGCCAGCAGGTGGACCTGACGAAGGTCCGCATCGAGACGCCCCGCCTGTACCTGGTGCAGGACGAGCGCGGCCTCAACCTGATGCGCGCGCTGGAGCCCCGGGAGCCCAAGCCCGAGGAGCCTCCCACGCAGAGCCAGAGCGCCCTGCGCATCCACCTGAAGGACTTCGAGCTCAGCCACGGCTACGTGGACTTCCAGCAGGAGCTGCCGGACGGCGGCGAGCGCCAGGTGCGCCTGGAGGAGCTCGGCGCGAAGGGAGAAGGCCACTACGCGCTGGCGGACATGGACTTCGCCGCGGACCTGCAGGCCACGGGCGGCCTCACCCGTCCGCTCAAGGGGCCCGTGCGACTGGTGCTCAAGGGCCAGGGCAAGGACGTGGCGCGCCAGGTGGACGCGCGGCTGGGGCTGGCGGGCATCGAGGCGGACCTGGGCGCGAAGCAGACCGGCGAGACGGCCGCGGCCGTGGAGCTGCGCCGCCTGGCCGTGCCGCCCGAGCCGGTGAGGGCCTTCGTGCCCGCGTACCCGCTGGTGGTGCCCATTGAAGCGAAGGGCACCGCGTCCATGGACGGCGACCTCGCGAAGGCCCGGCTGGGCGCGTCCGCGGGCAAGGCCACGCTGGACCTCACGGGCGACGTGAACCTCAAGACGTTCCGCACGTCGGAAACCACCGTGAAGGCGCGCGGGGTCAACCTGGCGGAGCTGATGGAGAACGGCATCCCCACCAACATCGCCGCGGACCTCGTCGCGCACGGCGGTGGCGACAGCGTGGAGACGCTGGACGGCGACGTGGCCCTCACCGTGACGCCGTCCGAGTTCCGGGGCCAGTCGGTGGGCCCCATCGAGCTGAAGGCCAGCGCCAAGGACGGCCGCTACAACGTGGGCAACCTGCGCGTGATGATGCCCGGCGCGGCGTTCGTCGCGTCCGGCGAAGGCACCGCGAAGGCGCTGGAGGCGCGCGGCAGCCTGTCCGCGGGCAACCTGAAGCTCCTGTCGCAGGCGTTGGACAAGCTGCTGCCCGGCGGCACCGTGCCGCCCATGTCCGGCAGCGGTTCGCTGGAGCTGCTGGTGCGGGGGCCGCCGCGCTCGCCAGGGGTGAAGGCGGACGGCAACTTCGTGGCGCTGAACTACGGCGACATCGCCATCCAGGACCTGTCGCTGAAGGCGAACGTGCCGGACGTCACCCGTCCGCTCACCACCGACGCCACCGTGCTGGTGAGCGAGCTGAAGACCGCGGGCAAGACGTTCCGCGACCTGTCCCTGGCGCTCACCACGGACCAGAACCGCGAGCTGAAGGCCAGCGTGCGCGTGGACGGCGACGCGAAGCTCGCGCTGGGCGTGGAGGGCACGGTGGACGAGGACAACGAGGGGCTGGCCATGCGCGCCTTCTCGCTGTCCTGGCCGGAGGCCACCTGGACGCTCCAGCAGCCCACGCACCTGGCGTTCGGTGGCGGGCGCATCGCGCTGGCGCCGCCGCTGGCGCTCGCGTCGGGGCCGCAGACCTTGAAGGTGGCCGCGGTGAAGGACGGCGAGCGCGTGGACGCGCGCATCGACCTGGGCGCCTTCGACCTGTCGAAGCTGCCGCGCATCGCGGTGCCGGAGGACCTGGGCCTGGGCGGCACGCTGTCCGGCCATGTCGCGGCGAAGGGGCGGATGGCGCGGCCGGACGCGGACGTGGACCTCACGCTGTCGGACGGCAAGGCGCGTGGCTACGAGGGCCTGGGGCTCCAGGTGAAGGCGCAGTACGTGAAGGACCGCGCCACCGGCACCCTGGGCGCGGAGCTGAACGCGGCGCGCGTGTCCTCGAAGTTCGACGTGCCCGTGCAGGGCGTGCTGCGCCGGCGCAACGAGCCCCTGTCCCTGACGGTGAACCTGGAGAAGCTGGACGTCGCGGAGGTGCTGAAGCTGGCGAACCAGCCGCCCGGGCCCACCGGTCAAATCACGGGCACGCTGGTGGTGGACGGCTCGGCGAAGGACCCTCGGCTGGACCTGAAGGTGGTGGGCGCGGAGCTGCGCTACCCCGGCCGGCCGGAGGCCCTCTTCGCGCAGGCGCTGGGCTTCGAGCTGCACGCGAACTCCGACGCGAACGACGCCACGCTGGGCGCCCGGCTGGACGTGCAGGGCGTGGCGCCGCGGGCCTGGGTCCTGGTGAAGACGCCCTTCACGCTGGGCGGCGTCATCGCGAAGCCGCCCACGCCCGCGCAGGCGCTGGAGGCGCCGCTGCACCTGGAGGCGCTGGTGGCGGAGCTGCCCCTGAAGCTGCTCCAGGGCGCGGAGGGCGTGGACAAGCCGGACGGCACGGTGACGCTGAAGGCGGACGTGAGCGGCTCCGCGCTCGCGCCGCGGGGCCGCGTGGAGATGCAGGCGAAGGGCGTCACCGCCAACGGCCTGCCGCCCCTCAACGGCACCGCGCTGGCGCTGGCGGGCAATGAGGACGTGAAGCTGACGCTGGACGTGCAGCGCCCCAACGGGCCGCTGGCCACGCTGGAGGCGCGCGTGCTGGCGCCGCTGGCCGCGCTCCAGGACCGCGAGGTGGTGGGCCGCGTGCCCTTCCGGATGAAGGCGCGTGTGGGGCCCGTGCCCCTGAGTGAGATTCCCGGCATGGCGGTGAAGCCCGCGCAGGGCAACCGCGGGCCGCAGGGCGTGCTGTCCATGGAGCTGGTGGCGCGCGGCACGCCGGAGGCCCCGGAGCTGGAGCTGAACGCGGGCATGCAGCACCTGGGCGTCGCGCAGACGGCGCTGGGCCAGGCGCGGCTGCACTACTCCTACACCCAGGCGAAGTCCCTCTTCGACGCGATGCTCACCGCGCCCGGCGGCGGGTCGCTGCTGCTGGGCGGCACCATGGACCTGGACCTGTCGCTGCCCGCGTTCCAGTCCGCGCAGGGGCCCGCCAAGAAGGCGGAGCGGGCGCCGGTGGAGGTGTCGCTGCGCGCGCGCCGCTTCGACCCGACGTTCCTCTCCGGCATCTCCCCGTACGTGCGCTCGCTGGGCGGCATCATGCAGGCGGACGCGAACCTGGGTGGCACCGTGGGCGCGCCCACCTTCAAGGGTGACCTGCAGTGGAAGGACGGCCGGCTGGGGCTGATGGGCTTCGGCGAGTACCACGACATCCAGCTCGCGCTGAACGCGTCGCAGGAGCGGATCGACCTCAAGAAGCTCACCGCGAAGTCCGGCAACGGCACGCTGGAGCTGACGGCCACCGCGAACCGCCAGGGCAAGAGCGGCGAGTTCGTCCTGCAAGGCAAGGGCAACACCAAGAACCTGCCCATCGTGGTGGAGGACCAGCTGATGGCCCTCTTGACGCTGAACCTGTCCATGAAGGGCAGCCTCACCGAACGGCTGGTGAACATCAGCGAGCTGTCCATCCCGGAGGCGCACGTCGAGCTGCCGGAGGCCAAGCGCAAGGATTTGCAGCCCCTGGAGCGCCCCGTGGACGTGGTGATGGTCCGCAACGGCGTGCCGGTGGACAAGCGCAAGAAGAAGGAGAAGGCGCCCACGCAGGTGGCCACGTCGCAGAAGGCGCAGAACCCGCGCAACGCGCCGGACTCGCCCGGCATGCCCGGCAACCCGGAGTCCACGCTGGGCAGCGGCGGCGCGGGCGGCCCCACGTCACAGGCGGAGGCCGAGGCGCTGGCGGAGGAAGGCGAGGAGGAGGAAGGGCCGCCGCAGCGCCAGTTCTGGGTGAACATCAACGCGCCCCGCAACCTGTGGGTGCGCGGCACGGACCTCAACGTCCAGCTGGGCCTGTCCGAGGGCTTCCGCGTCGAGTACGCCAACGAGGCGCGCATGTTCGGCGAGGTGAAGGTGCTGCTGGGGCGCGTGGACGTGCTGGGCCGCCGCTTCGACGTGCAGCGCGACAGCCAGGTGCGCTTCACCGGCCCCGTGCTGATGCCGTACATCAACGTCACCGCCGAGCACCGCAACGAGAACGCGAGCGTCACCGTCTTCGTCACCGTGCGCGGCCAGGGCAAGGAGGTGACGCTGAAGACGACGAGCGAGCCGGCCCTGCCGGAGTCGGAGATCTACACGCTGCTCGCCACCGGCCGGCGCACGCTGGAGCGCGGCTCCGGCGCGTCCATGAACGCGGGCGCGCAGGCCGCCTCCGTGGTGGGCTCGTTCGTCGCCAACGAGGCGCGCAAGGCCATCGCCTCGAAGCTGCCCCTGGACGTGCTCTCCATCGAAGCGGGTGACAGCGGCATCGCCGGCACCAAGCTGGAGGTGGGCACGTACGTGACGGATAAAATCTACGTGGGCTACACCGGCCGCGTGGGCGCCAACCTCCAGCGGGGGGAGAACGCCAACGCCGTGCGCTTCCAGTACCTCTTCAGCCCGCGCTGGAGCCTGGAGGGCATGTACGGCGACGCGCGCTCCGGCGGCCTGGACCTCATCTGGACCAAGGAATACTGACCGCCCGGACGTGACGCGCGCCTTCGTCCGGGCGGCGGTGTGACGACCTACAGCGAGTACGCCGCGTAGCACGTGCCCATGGGCCCCACGCCCGTGGTGCCCGCGCCCGGCGCGTCCCGCCACACGCCCTCCGCGCCGCACTGCTGCCAGAGGGTGCTGCTCACCTGCACGCAGGTGCGCACGGGCACGCCGCGGCCCAGGCGCGTGGAGACGCAGTAGGGGAAGGACACGTTGCAGTTGGACGGCTTCGTGGTGGTGCCGCCAATGAAGACGCCCTGCGAGCACTGGCGCCACAGCGCGTCCGACGAGCTCTGCACGCACGAGCCCTCCGGCACCGTGGCGTCCACCGTGCCGGAGTAGCAGCCCTCCGAGGTGGTGAGCGTCCACGCGTACGCCGTCTTGTAGCGGTTGTAGATGGACGCCATCAGCGACGAGCCGCCCACCGTGGCGCGGCCACACTGGATGGCGTACGCGCCCACCCAGGGCGTGTATGTGTAGAGCGCCGCGGTGGCGTGGTTCACCGGCTTCACCGAGCACGGGTCCGACGTGGACTTCGTCACGCCCGTCTTCCAGCCGGAGATGGTGGCGCGCCCCGCCTCCAGGTCGGTGAGGTAGCCGCGCATCTTCTTCGCCGCGCACTCCACCTGCTTGCCGAAGCCCACGTATTGCGCGTCACAGCCGCTGCCGTCCGGACAGCCACAGCCCGTGGCCTTGCTCAGGTTGGTGGACGTGCCGCTCTGGATGAGGCTGGACTCGCCCTGGATGCGCGCCAGCATGTAGAGCGGGCTGATGTTGCTCGCGCGCGAGCGCTCCACGATGAGCGTCGCCGCCGTCTTGCCGTAGGCCGGGTCCGTGTAGCCCGCCAGGTACGAGCCCTGCTGCTGGAGGAACGCCTGCACCTGCGCCGGCGTGATGCCTGTCCCACCCGTGACGTCCGAGTCCTCCAACAGGCGGTGCATGTCGTACTTCGTCGTCGCCTCCTGGAGCACCTGCCCGGTCAACTCATCGATGACCGGCTCGGGGGTTTCATCCAGGGGACCGCAGCCGGCCGCCAGCAGCGCCGGCACCAGCAGCACACACAAACGGAGCTTCATCACGCACACCTCTTGGGGGGGAAAGCCGGCTGTGGACCGGCGGGGCGAGCATGACTCAAGACTTTCCCGGAACGTGAGAATAACCCTCCAACAGCATGGGAGGAGGGCGGAGTAGAGTTCTGGACATCATGCGGACCCCTGCCCTGTTTCGTCGGAAGTGTTGGCCGTTCCTCGCCGCGAGCCTGCTGGCCGTGGCGGGCTGTTCGGATTCGAGTGGCCCCGGTGAAGAGCCCGGGCCGGGCACGGATGGGCCCGGGGTGACGCCGGGCGACGGCTCGGAGTGCCTGGGCGCGAAGTTCCTCACCTCGCTGGGCAAGAGCACGGTGCTGGTGGGCGCGCAGATGGAGGAGGAGACGTCGGGGAAGGCGCCCTTCGACGTGCGCTACCTCTACGTCGCGGCGGGCCTGTTCGATTCGAAGGACGCATGCCAGTCGTGCACGTCCGGGTGCACGTCCGACGGCAAGTCATGCGTCGGCGGCAGCTGCAATTGGTGGGGCTGCTGGCAGTACGACCAGGACCCGCCCGGTGCCTACGTGCGCGACTTCATCAAGGCCACCCAGGCGAAGGGCCAGCTCCCCTTCATCACCTACTACGAGGCGTTCCAGGCCAGCGGCTACACGGAGGGCGAGGAGCAGCTGAAGGCGCTCAACGACTCGGCGTTCCTGGGTCGCTACCTCGCGGACTGGCGCTTCCTCTTGAAGCAGGTGGGCCAGGAGAAGGCGCTGCTCCAGATTGAGCCGGACATGTGGGCCTACCTCCAGTTCTTCCCCAAGGACGGCAAGGCGCAGTCCACGCCGGTGGCGGTGAAGGCGGCGAACCCCACGGACTGCGGCAGCCAGGAGAACAACGCCGCGGGCCTGGGCAGGTGCATGATTTCCATGGTGCGCAAGTACGCGCCCAACGCGAAGGTGGGCCTGCACGCGAGCGCGTGGGCGACGAAGACGGACGTGTCCGGCAACACGGACCCGTCGTTCGACGTGGCGGGCGAGGCGAACAAGGTCGCGGACTTCCTCCTGTCCGTGGGCGCGAGCGACACGGACTTCGTCACGGTGGAGGCGTCCGACCGCGACGCGGGCTGGTACCAGCAGACGACGGGCAACGCGGTCTGGTGGGATCCGGAGAACCGCAAGCTGCCGCACTTCCACCAGGCGTTCACCTGGGCGAAGGCGGTGTCCACGCGGCTGAACAAGCCGCACATCTGGTGGCAGCTGCCGGTGGGCAACATGTCCCTGCCCAACATCAAGGAGCAGTGGCGCGACAACCGCGTGGACTACTTCCTCACGCACCCGGGCGAAGTGGCCGCCGCGGGCGGCGTGGGCATGCTCTTCGGCGCGGGCAACTACGAGCAGACCACGCCGGAGTCGGACGGCGGCAACCTGCTGAAGCGCGTGAAGGCGTACAAGGACGCGGGTGGCCAGGCCGCGTGCGTGAAGAACTGAGCCGCTGAAGCAATGCCGTGCGCCCGGCCTTCGCGCCGGGCGCCCCCGGACCGCCGTCGCCCTGCCGGGCTTCGATGGCGTCCAGATTCTCCCAGGGTCATCGCACACGCGGGATTCCGACAGCACTAGCTCAAACGAGTGACTGTCACTCCCTGCGTCCCTTCTCCAACTTGCGGCCCGTGAAGGGTGGCGGTCTCACCTGCGGGGGGGAAGCGATGACCAGCGCTGAATACCTGTCCGATGTGGAGTCCCTCGACGCCATGGACCCGTGGGAGGGCGCGGATGCCCTCCAGGAGCTGGAGGACCTGGCGGACGAATTCAGCGACCTGGAGGGCTTCGAGGCGGAGGGCTTCGAGGCGGACCCCTTCGAGCCCTCGGGCTTCGAGTCCTCGGGCTTCGAGTCCTCGGGCTTCGAGGACGACGGCTTCGAGGAGCTGTTCGCCGAGGCCGAGGCGGAGGACGCCTTCCTGGAGGAGGACGGCTTCGAGGGGTTCGAGGCGAGCCCGGCCAGCGGTCTGTTCGTGCCGGCCACCAGCAACCGCCTCGTGTCGGGGCCCGCCGCGGTGACGCTCGCGCGGACGCTCAACCCCTTCGTGCTGGAGTCCATGGACGCGGATGACGCCGAGGCCTTCTTCCGGCGCATCACCCGGCGGGTGAGGAGCGCCGCGCGCGGCATCGCCCGGGGCGTGCGTCAGGTGGGCCGGCTGGGGGGCGCGGTGCTGCGCCGCGCGGGACCGCTGCTCGCACGCGCGCTGCCGGTGGTCCAGCGCGTGGCGGGGCTCGCGGG
>NZ_RAWC01000312.1:0-7979 GCF_003611685.1 Corallococcus sp. CA049B
ACCATGCCCGGAGGCTGTGCCGTCAGCCGCGGCGGCGCGGCCGGAGGACTCCCAGCGGGCCGAGCCATTTCGATGACCGGCGGAGCCCGCACCGGCTCGCCCATCACGATGTCCGGAAGCTCCTCGCCGACGATGGCCGCGTCGGCGAGGTCCGCGTCGGCCTCCTGCTCCTCCGAGTCATCACTGAGGAACTGTCCCGGCGCGAGCCCGCCGAACATCCCCGCGACCTCGGGCTCCGCGCGCACGGGAGCGGGCGGAGGCGGCATGGCGGGTGGCGGCACGACCACCGGCGCCGCCATGGAGACAGGCGCCACCGCCGCCATGGACACCGAGCGGCGCGCGGGCAGCGGAATGGCCGGCTTCAGCGGGCGCGTCGGCCGGTCGATGTCGTAGCGCAGGCTCAGGTAGTGGAAGAGCCGCAGCTCCGGCACCACGTACGGGACGATGCGCATGCCCGTGATGAACCCGAGCGCATCCGTGGTCTGCAGGTCCAGCGGGTTGGCCATCGCGACCTTCAGCCGCCGGCCCTCCACCGCGAGCGGGAACGCCTGGTGCTTCTCCGCCTGATCCGCGTTGAGCAGCTTCAGCGTCGCGTCGGTGACGGCGTCGAAGTCCGCCTCCATCGCCACGGGCAACCGGGTCAGCTCCCCCAGCACCATGCCCACCGTCTCGATGTCCAGGAACCCCAGCTCCACGAGCCGCGAGCCCAACCGGCCTCCGTGCACGAGCTGCGCGCTCATGCCCTGGTCGAGCTGCGCCTGCGTCAGGAGGCCCTTGCGGACCAGCGTCAATCCCAGCTTGTCGCCCATGTCGGCCCGCAGTCTAAACGGCTTCGCGGTGCCAATGAGAGGGTGCGCACGAATACGACCTGCGCCCCCGTCCTGCTCGCCTGCCCGGTGGCGCCCGGGTCAGTACGCGTTCTTCGACAGGAAGCCGCCCAGCGCGGTGCGCAGGAGGATCTTCAGGTCCATCAGGAGCGACCAGTTCTCGATGTAATAGAGGTCGTACTCGATGCGCTTCTGGATGGACGTCTGGCCGCGCAGGCCGTTGATCTGCGCCCAGCCGGTGATGCCCGCCTTCACCTTGTGGCGCAGGTGGTAGCGCGGAATCTGGCGCTTGAACTCCTCGATGAAGACGGGCCGCTCCGGGCGCGGGCCCACGAGGCTCATGTCGCCCCGGAGCACGTTGAAGAACTGGGGCAGCTCATCCAGCGAGTACTTGCGCAGGAACGTGCCCACCGGCGTGCGGCGCGCGTCCACCGCGCTGGCCATGGTGGCGCCCTGGGCCTCCGCGTCCACGCGCATGGTGCGGAACTTGAGGATGTGGAAGGTCCGCCCGTCCATGCCCATCCGCTCCTGGCGGTAGAGGATGGGGCCCTTGCTGGTGAGGCGCACGAGCAGGGCGGTGAGCACCATCAGCGGAGAGCTGACGGCGATGGCCACCAGGGAGAACAGCACGTCGAACACGCGCTTGGCCACGCGGCTCCAGCCGTCCATGGGGTCGCCCTGGAGGCTGATGATGGGCAGGCCGCCGAACTCCTCCAGGCCGCCGTACAGGGTGATGTACTGGTACAGGTCCGGCACCACCTTGACGTCCACGGTGCGCAGCGCCAGCTGCTCCATCAGCGGCTTCACGCGCGCCTGGTCCTCCAGCGGCACGGCGATGATGACCTGATCCACGGGGTGGGCATCCAGGTAGGCCTCCACCTCGCCCACGTGGCCCACCACGCGCACGCCGCCCACCCACTGGCCGACCTTCTCCTCCTTCAGCGACAGCACGCCCGTCACGCGGAAGCCCAGCTCGCGGTGGCTCTCCACCGTCTCGATGGTGCGCAGCCCCAGCTCCTCCTCGCCGATGACGAGGATGGACTTGAGGTTGTAGCCGCGCCGGCGCACCTCGCTGAGCAGGTGGCGCATGACCATGCGCGATACGGCGATGAGCGTGAAGGCGTAGACGACGAAGATGGCCAGCGTGAGGCGCGAGTAGCGCTCGCGGATGAAGTACGTCACCGCCACCAGGACGAGCGTCGCGGTGATGGTGGCCTTGAAGAGCTCGAACAGCTCCCCCATGTGCGAGCGCGCGCGGTTGGTCGCGTACAGCCGCGCCCGCTGGAACGTCATCGGGAAGATGACCAGCACCATCACCAGGGAGACGAACGTCTCGGCCGGGGGCGGGATGCCCTCGGTGATGGGGAACACGCCGCTGAAGCGGGTGAAGTACGCGAGCACGAACGCCACCCCGAGCATCCCCGCGTCGGCGGCGACCTTGATGGACGTGTAGAAACGCTGCAGGCGACCAAACACCGCGGTGACTCCTGACGGGGGACGAGGACCGTCCGTCGGATGCAAGACACGCACCCTGAGCCCCGGGAACCCTCAAGCGCCCGGGCCCCTCCCCCGGCGCGGCGTCCTATCACGGGTTTTCCCGTGAAACCAAGGGGTTGCACCGGAGGGCAGCGGACACAAGACATCCCGCCGGGCAGGCAGGCCTCGGGAAACTGGGGAGGGCGCGGACAGCGCTGTCACACCGCTGGGGAGGACGGGGACAGGCCCAGCAGGGCGTCCACCTCCGCCTGGATGGCCTGCTGGAAGCGGGCGCGGCTGAAGCGCTCGGCCTGGGCGCGGGCGTCCTGGGGGCGGAAGGACTGCTCCCAGGAATCGAACTGGCGCACGGCGGCGGCGAGGGACGCGGGGGTCTGCTCCGGGAAGAAGAGGCCCGTCCTGGGCGTGACGGTCTCCAGGGCGCCGCCCTTGCCGAAGGCGATGACGGGGCGGCCGGTGGCCTGGGCCTCCAGGGGGGTGATGCCGAAGTCCTCCTCGGGGGTGAAGAGGAGCGCGCGGGCGTCGCGGTAGAGGGCGGGGAGCGCGCTGTCCGGCACGTTGCCGAGGAACCGGATGTGGGGCGGAAGCGGCCCGGACGTGAGGCGGGAGGCCTCCTGCCCCGTGCCCACGACCCACAGGGGGGTGTCCAGGGTGCGGAAGGCCTCCAGGGCGACGTCCAGGCGCTTGTAGGGGGCGAAGGCGCCGAGCCACAGGAAGTAGCCGCCCTGCCCTCCCCCTTCGAGCGGCACCTGGGTGAAGCGTTCGAGCTCCACGGGGGGCGAGACGACGGAGGCGTCGCGGTCCCAGAAGCGGCGGATCTTCCCGGCGATGTGCTGGGAGTTGGCGACGATGCGGCCCACGCGCTGGGTGGAGGTGCGGTCCCAGTGCTGGAGGTAGGGGCGCACGGCGAGGGCGGCGGCGCGCACGGGGAGGCGGGTGCGGCCGGGGCCGAAGTACTCGTCGAACAGGTCCCACATGTACCGCATGGGAGCGTGGACGTAGCTCAGGTGGGGCACGCCGGGAGGCGCGTGGATGCCCTTGGCGACGCAGTGGCTGGAGGACAGGACGAGGTCGTAGTCGCCGGTGATGCGAAGGGCTTCGATGGCGCGGGGGAACAGCGGCAGGAAGTGCCGGTAGCGCGAGTGGATGCCGGGGATGTGCTGGAGGAACGACGTGGTGATGCGCCGGTCCTCGATGCGCGGGGACTGGCTGCCCGGCTGGTGGATGAGGGTGTAGAGGTCCGCGCGGGGGAACAGTTCGCAGAGGGCGTCGAGGACGCGTTCTCCGCCGCGGTGGGTGACGAGCCAGTCGTGGACGAGGGCGACCTTCACGGGTGGGCCTTCTAGCACTGGCGCGGCGGTGCGGGGGCAAGCCAGCGTGTGGTAGGCCAGGGAGCGTGCCTTCTGTCCTGCTCGACTTGAGAATGGTGCGCGGTCAGCTCCACGGCATCGCGAGGTACGCGCTGGAGCTGGCGCGCCGGCTGCCCGCCCTGGCCCCGGACCTGGAGTTCTCCGCGCTGGTCCCGGCGAAGGGCCTGCCGGACGACCTGGGAGAGCTGACGCCGAGGATTCCGCTGCACCGCTCCAGGGCCGGGTACCTGTCACCGACCGAGCAGCCGCTGTTGGCGTACGAGCTGACGAAGCTGAAGCCGGACCTGTTCCACGCGACGTCGTTCTCGTTGCCGCTGTTCTGGCCGGGGAAGTTGGTGGCCACGTTGCACGACGCGAACCATCTGGCGCTGGCGGACCAGTACACGCCGGTGCAGGCGATTTATTACAAGGCGGTGGTGGGCCCGCGGGCGCGCTTGGCGACTGCGTTGATCACCGTGTCTGACTTCTCCCGGGAGGAGCTGGGGAAGTATTTGAAGATGTCGCCGTACCGGTTCCAGGTGATCCACAACGGCGTGGATGAGCGGTTCCAGCCGCCCACGGCGAGCGAGGCGAAGGCGTTCCGGGACCGGCATGAGTTGCCGGAGCGGTACATCGCGGTGGTGGGCAACGCGAAGCCGTTCAAGAACCTGGCGATGCTGGCGAAGTTCGCGCCGGACCTGCCGGTGCCCCTGGTGTTGCTCGCCGGAAAGGGCGCGGTGGCGCATGAGGTTGGGCTGCACGAGAACGTCATCGACCTGGAGCAACTGCCCGAGTCGGAAATGGCGTTGTTCTATGGGGCCGCGACGGCGCTGCTGCTGCCGTCGAAGTACGAGGGATTTGGATTGCCGGCGTTGGAAGCCATGGCGTCCGGGTGCCCGGTCATCGCGGCGGATGCGACAGCACTCCCGGAGGTCGTGGGCGAC
Organism: Corallococcus sp. CA049B; assembly: GCF_003611685.1. Taxonomy (NCBI): domain Bacteria; kingdom Pseudomonadati; phylum Myxococcota; class Myxococcia; order Myxococcales; family Myxococcaceae; genus Corallococcus; species Corallococcus sp. CA049B. Next base: position 4,615 of record NZ_RAWC01000312.1, read on the forward strand.
GCAGCGCTCCGGCTGGATCCGACGGCGTCCTCCGAATGGAGGGAGGCATGCCTGCGACTGTTACGGGACGACTCCCTCCGCAGGGAACTGGTGGACCTGGGCAGGGGGAGGGCCGCTCGGTTCACCTGGGACATCTGTGCCTTGCAGACGTTGGGTGTATTTCGCAGAGCCCTGGGTCACTAGTTCACGTCGAAGGTACAATTCCATTCACTGCCATCGGCGAAACGGTAGACAAATTCACCTTGCGCATCACTGGTTACCACATGGTTGAGGGTCAGGGTCGCGGACATCGGCGTTCCAGGCTTGAGGTAGCCCCCCATCCGAAGGTCATCGACGGGATCGTAGTATGCCGCCCACCGCAAGCCGCTAGACCCGCTACCAACCACAAGCTCATCCTCACTTCCCCGAACCAATTCATAAGCAGTCGGCGAGCGAATCACGAGCTCTTCATTGAACGTGATGCCCACCCCGATGGAGGCCACACCCTTCTCAAGGAGGGAATCCGTGACATACGACAACGCCAGGTAGGTCATCTTGTTGTCGTTCAGAGCCGGATGGGTCCGCTCCAAGGAACTCCGCTCCCCGTCAATGGGCCAGTTCACAGCCTGCCCCAGATGGGTTCCTTGACACGATCCATTGGCGGGCGAATCACAGCCGACGGCAAGCGCTCCGCAGCAGGACAGCACAAGAGCCAGACGCGACGATGACGGGTTCATGAGTGCCAGTCTAGACCAGTTCTGGCCATGACCCAAGCCACTCCCGAGATGTTTTCCATGACAAGCCTTGCGACTTCGCACCTCCTTCCAAGCGCATTCCGAGTGGCGCGTGTTCTTGCCGGGGTGGTGCTCTTCTTCGCCTCGAACGCAAGCGCCCAGGCCATCCACCCGCTCCAGGCCGCGACGCCGAAGGCTGTCTCCCTGACGGTGAGTGGCGGCGTATCCCTGGGCACATATGAGGCAGGGTTCCTGTACTACTCGGGAACATCCTCTCAGGGAGAGCGCGCCGTGGACCTGCGGCTCGTGACCGGCGCCTCCGCAGGAAGCCTCAATGCCTTGCTGGCGATCATGGCGACTTGTGGCGTGGATGCGTCCACGCCGGGTCAATCTTTCTTCTGGGACATCTGGGTTCCCATCGGGTTCAACGACCTCTTCATCCCGACATCGACGACGCCGCTCGGTGTCTTCTCCCGCGACGCGCTGGAACGCCGCGCCTCCCATATCGAGCAGGCCTGGAACCGTGGCCTGGACCGATCCTGCGACGTGGTGCTCGGAGTTTCGACGACGCGCCTTTCGCCTCGCGCCCTTCAGGCCGCGAACGGACGGCTCGACCTGCCTCGGCTCGAAGAGAAGTTCGCCATCCGCATCCAGGGACGCGGGCCTGGACGCCCTCCTCGCGCGACCAACTACACCACTCGCGAGGGCCGCCGCCTGGAACTGCTGCTCGAAACGGACGAGCAAGGGGAGATTCCCTTCGCGAACCTGCGCGAACTCCTCCTCGCGTCCATGTCCTTCCCCATCGCGTTTCCGCCCCAACCCCTGCGGACCTGCGCGCCGAAGGCCTCCGCGAAGCCAGGGATCTGCCTGCCTTCGGAGGCGAGGCGCGAGCTCTTCATCGATGGTGGCGTCTTCGACAACACGCCCCTGCGTCTGGCCGTGGGGCTCGCCCGTGATGGCCTTCGCGAAACCGCGGACGGCAAGCTGGAGTGGCGTCCGGTCCCACAGCCCGACACGCGCACGACGCCTCCCGGTATCGCGTTCGCGTTCATCGACCCGGACGCGACGGAGTACCCCATCGCGCCTCCTCAGGAGGGCACCAGGCCAGTCTCGCTGCCGGGAACACTCGCGGAGCTCCTTGCGGCCTTCGTGGACACGGCGCGGTCCAAGGAACTGGCCATGCTGCTGGAGGAGGAGCCAGAGATCGCCAAACGCCTCACCCTCCCCCGCCGGCACTTTCCCGCGGCCGGTGCGCCCCTCTTCGCGTTCCTGGGCTTCTTCGAAAAGAGCTTCCGTGTCTTCGACTTCTACCTGGGCATGTACGACGCCCGCCGGATGATGGATGACGCGTTCCGGGAAGGGAGGACGTCGTCAGAGAAGCCCCGCGCGGCGGCGATGGATGGCATTGGCGGATGGCAGCCCTTCGCCTGCATGAGCGCTGTCTACGACTCCTTGCCGAGCGCGGAGCAGGCCTGTCAGGGCGAAGCGCTGGAAGACTTCCGGGCGCTGCTCCAGATGTCCCTGGACCAGCTCTACGACGCATGCAGCAAGTCCGCAGGCACCGTTCCACCCGGCACCTGGCGCAATGCGCACTGTGACCGAGCCATCGCGGGCCAGGCTCCGCCCCATGTCCCGGGTCTCCAGCCCAATGAATGGCCGGACTGGAAGCAGAGCAAGGACGAGTCGGAGTTGGCGTATTCGATGCGGCTGCTCGGGGCGTATGGCTTCGGGTTCCAGGACCTGGGTGTCCCGAAGGGACAAGGAGGACAGGCTGTCCTCCGCATCCGCCATGCGCTCGGGACTGCTGCCCACCGGCTCGCGGCGGTGCAACCCGCTGCGGACAAGCCCACGGTCCGCTTCGCCAGCAAGCTCGCGGTGGACAGCATCAGCTACGAGCCCCAGCGCATGTCGCTGCACATCACGATGGGCCCCACCGCGAGCGAGATCGGCCTGAGCGTCGGGGCCTCCGCGATGCCGCTGTCCTCCGGGCTCAGGTTCGCGGGTGCGATTGGCTTCCGTGGGCTCGAGGACGTCCTGTCCTCCGGCAACAGCGGCGATCCGTTTGGCGTGGCGCTGACGGGAGGGCTCGAGTTCCAGCCCCCCTCAGGACAGACCTTCCTCTCACAGAGCCGTCTGGCCCTTCGCGCGGGATGGTTGTTCAGCTCGAACGACCATTACGGCACGAGCAGCTGCCCGGCGGGAGGCGCCCTGAGGGATCCCCTCATCTAGCGAGTTGATCAGCACACGCTCGCTCGGCGGCTGCGTGCGAAGGCGCTGGTGTCAGCGCAAAGAGGCAGCCACCATGACGCGCAAGGTGGCCATCGACGAAGAGCAGGTGCGGGCGTTCCTGACGGAAGTGTTCGAGGACGACCTGCACGTCAAACGAATCCTGTCCCTGTCGCACGCGACGCTGGGGGCGGTGCAGGCGGCGAGCCTGTCGGTGGCGGCCATCGGCAAGGCCATGGCGTGGGCGCGTGGAGAGGACGTCACGTCCAAGCACGCGGTGAAGCAGGTGGACCGACTGTTGTCGAATGGAGGCTTCGACGTCTGGAAGCTCTTCGCGTCCTGGGTGCCCTTCGTGCTGGCGGAGCGGACCGAGGCGGTCATCGCGCTGGACTGGACGGACTTCGAGCAGGACGACCAGGAGACGCT
>NZ_RAWC01000313.1:0-7932 GCF_003611685.1 Corallococcus sp. CA049B
GCCTTCGCCTCCGGGGCGGCCCGCCACAGGCGCTTCGCGGTCAGGGCCATGAACACGCCCATGGTGCCGTTGAGGTACAGCCACGCGACGTGGAGGTGCTGCTTCGCGGTCCAGAACCACGCCATCAGCGCCAGGTTGAGGACGAAGACGAGCGCCACCACGCCCAGCGCGGAGAGGATGCCCGCCCGCCGCTTGAAGATGAGCAGCGCGATGGTGAGCGGGTTGAGCACCGTGAACAGCTCGTTCACGACGACGAACGGCATGGGCAGCGGGTCCGCCGGATCATTCGCGAAGAGGCCGTACTTCGCCACGATGGAGATGTGGGCCAGGGAGCCCACGGAGAAGCACACGAACCAGATGGCCAGGATGATGCGGTTGGGCCACGGTGAGCCCCCGCTGGATGTTTCAACGGTCATGACTTGTCCTCCAGGGCCTCGCGCAACAGCGTGGCCACGTGCCGCACGTACGGCTCCTGCATGAGTTGATGGTGTCCCCCAGGGACGTCCCTCACGTCCAGTCCCCCCCGGACGAAGGGCTCCCAGCCGCGGTGGCGGGGCACCCCGGGGGTGGGGGTCGCTTCCGTGGCGGCGAGCAGCAGCGCCGGTCCGTCGTAGGGGCTGGGGACGTAGCGGTCCATGGCGCGCAGGTTGGCCTGGTAGACGCGGAACAGGGCGCGCAATTGCTCGCGGCCCGTCGCTTCCTCCAGGAGGCCGGCCTGGATGCCCATGGCGAGGAGCGTCCCCAGCATGGCTTCGTCCTCCATGCGCTCCAGGGCCTCGTCGGACACGGGCAGGGTCAGGGAGAAGGCCTGGGCCACCGTCTGGGCGAAGGCGACGCGCGTGCTGGCGTCGGGGTCCTTCCTGGGGGCGTCGCCGGAGGGCGCTCCGACGCCGGGGACGAACGCGTCCACCAGCGCCAGCAGCCCCACGGCCTGGCCCTGCGCACGCAGCTGGCGGGCCATCTCGAAGGCGATGACGCCGCCGAGCGACCAGCCCGCGAGGAGGTACGGCCCTTCCGGCTGCTCCGCGCGGATGGCGGCCACGTACAGGGTGGCCATCTCCTCCACGGTCTCCACCACGGCATGGCCGGCCTGGAGGCCGCGAGCCTGGATACCGAAGACGGGCTGCTGGGGCCCCAGGAGCCGCGCCAGCTCCGGATAGGCGAGCACGTTGCCGCCACCCGGGTGGACGAGGAACAGGGGCCGGCGGCCCGCGTCGCCCTTCTCCAGGGGGACGAGCGGCGACCACGTCTCCGTCCCGGCGCGCAGCAGCCTGGCCAGCTCCTCCACGGTGGGGTGCTGGAAGAGCGCGGCCAGGGGTACATCGCGGCCCAGCTGTTCGCGCAGCGCGGCCACCAGGCGGACCGCGAGCAGCGAGTGGCCTCCCAGCGCGAAGAAGCTGGTGCGCACCCCGATGGGCTTCACGCCCAGGACCTCTTCCCACACCGCCACGAGCTGGGACTCCAGCGCGTCACGGGGCGCGACGAAGGCCTCGGCCTGGGACGTGGAGACGTCCAGGTCCGGCAGGGCCTTGCGGTCCACCTTGCCGTTGGCGCTGAGCGGCAGCGCGTCCAGCACGCCCATGGCCGACGGCACCATGTACTCCGGCAGGTGCTTGCGCAGCTCCGTCTCCACCGCCTTCGGGTCGATGTTCTGGCCCGGCTTCGCGACGAGGTACGCGACCAGCCGCTTGTCCCCGCCGACATCGCGCACCACGACCGTGGCTTCCGCTACGCCCTGCTGGCGCAGGAGCGCGGCTTCGATTTCGCCTGGCTCGATGCGGAAGCCGCGCACCTTCACCTGGAAGTCGGTGCGGCCGAGGAACTCCAGCGTCCCATCCTCCTTCCAGCGCGCCTTGTCTCCCGTGCGGTACAGCCGCGCGCCGGGCTCCATGCTGAACGCGTTCGGCACGAAGCGCTCCGCCGTCAGGTCCGCGCGGTTCAGGTAGCCCCAAGCCAGGCCTTCACCGCCCACGTACAGCTCCCCGGGCACGCCCACGCCGGCCACATCGCCATGCGTGTCCAGCACGTACGCCGTCGAGTTCCCAATCGGCTTGCCGATGGGCACCGAGGAAGTGGGCGACGTGTCACGCGTCAGCGTGTGCGTGGTGGAGAACGTGGTGTTCTCCGTCGGGCCGTAGCCGTTCACCAGCACCGCGCCTTGTGGCAGGCGCTTCAGGTGTTCGCGCACGCGCTGGGCCGGCAGCACGTCACCGCCCGCGAGCACTTGCGCCACTCCCGACAGCGCGTCCACCTGGTGGAGCGCCATCTGCTCGTACAGCGCCGCCGTCAGCCACAGCACGCTGATGCGCTCCTGCTTCAGCAGCGTGCCCAGTTCCTCCAGCGTCAACGCGTGCGGCGGCGCCAGCACCAGCTTCGCTCCGTGCAGCAGCGCGCCCCACAGCTCCAGCGTTGAGGCGTCGAAGGCCACCGGTGCCAGTTGCAGCCAGACCTCTTCCGGCCCGAAGCGCAGGAAGTCGTTGCCCATCACCAGCCGCGTGATGCCCCGGTGCGGAACGCACACGCCCTTCGGACGGCCGGTGCTGCCTGACGTGAACATCACATACGCCAGGTCTTCGGCGCTGACCTCCACCCGGGGTGCCGTCCGCGGCTGATGGGCGACTTCGCTCCAGGCCGTGTCCAGCGGCAGCGGCCGGCCCGCGCTCGCCGGCAGCTTCTCCACCAGGGACTGCTGCGTGAGCGTCACTTCGACGCCCGCGTCCTCCAGCATCAGCGCGATGCGCTCCACCGGGTAGTTGCGATCCACCGGGGCGTACGCGCCGCCGGCCTTCAGGATGGCCAGCAGTCCGACGACCATGTCGAACGAGCGCTCCACGTACACGCCCACTCGCGTGCCGCGCTTCACCCCCAGGCTCCGCAGGTGGTGCGCCAGCTGGTTCGCCTTCGCGTCCAGCTCGTCGTACGTCAGGGTCCCCTCCCCTGCCCCGAGCTTCAGCGCCACCGCGTCCGGCGTCTTGCGTGCCTGGGCCTCGAAGTGCGCGTGCACCGGCACCTCGCGGGGGTACCGCGTGGCGGTCGGGTTCGGGTCCTCCACGACCTGCCGACGCTCGGCATCATCCAGCAGGGGGAGCCGTGTCACCCGGGCTTCCGGATGTTCCAGCACGCCCTCCAGCAGCACGCGCAGGTGCTCCACCATGCGGCGCACGGTCGCGGCTTCGAACAGATCGGTGCTGTACTCCAGCATCCCGCTCAGGCCCTCCGCGGTCTCCATGAAGAAGACGCTCAGGTCGAACTTCGACGTTCCGCCCGCGAGCTCCACGGGCTTGAGCGTCATGCCCGGCAGCCGGGCTTGTCCGATGGGTACGTTCTGGAGCGCCAGCAGCGTCTGGAACAGCGGCGTGTGGCTGCGGCTGCGCTCGGGCTGGAGGGCTTCCACCAGCTTCTCGAACGGCACCTCCTGGTGCTCCTGCGCGTCCAGGACCGTCTCGCGCACCTGCTGGAGCAGGCCCCGGAAGCTGGGGTCTCCGGACAGGTTCGCGCGCAGGACCAGCGTGTTGACGAAGAAGCCGATGAGGCCCTCCACCTCCGCGCGCGTGCGGCCCGCGATGGGTGAACCCACGCTGATGTCCGTCTGACCGCTGTAGCGCGACAGCAGCACCTGCCAGCCTGCCAGCAGCACCATGTACAGCGAGGCCCCTTCGCGCTGCGCGAGGGCTCGCAGCCCCTGGGCCATCGATTGCGGCCAGAGGAAGCCCTGGGTCGCCCCCGCGTTTCCTCGCACCGCGGGACGCGGACGGTCCGTGGGCAGCTCCAGCACCGGCGGCGCACCGGCGAGCTTCAGCTTCCAGTAGTCCACCTCCCGCTGGAGCGTCGCGCCCTGCAACCAGCCGCGCTGCCACGCCGCGTAGTCCGCGTACTGCACCGGCAGCTCTGGCAGCGGCGAGGGCTGGCCCTGCACGAACGCCGCGTAGAGCGCGCCGACCTCGCGGACCAACACACCGAGCGACCATCCATCCGACACGATGTGGTGCATCGTGACGACGAGCACGTGCTCGCGCGCGCCGAGCTTCAGCAGGAGCGCGCGGAGGAGCGGGCCGTGTGCCAGCTCGAAGGGCCTCGACACCTCCTGCTCCACTCGCGTCTGGAGCGCGGCGGTGTCCGACGTCAGGTCCTCCACCGCCAGCGTGAAGGCGCTGTCGGACGTGGTCCGTTGCTTCGGCTCGGGGTTGCCCACGACGAACATCGTGCGCAGGGCCTCGTGACGGCGCACGACCTCACTCAGGGCCCGCTCCAGAACCTGCACGTACAGGTCGCCTTCAAGCCGGATGGCGACGGGTATGTTGTAGAGCGCGGTGCCCGGCTCCAGCTGATCGATGAACCACAGCCGCTGCTGCGCGAACGACAGCGGCAGCGGTGCGTCTCGTGACACGGGCACGAGCGCGGGTGCCTTCGCGCGTCCGGTCTTCTCCAACCGGCTGGCGAGGGCTTGCACCGTGGGCGCTTCGAACAGCGCGCGCAGCGGCAGCTCCGCGCCCGTCTCCGCGCGCACCCGCGACACCACCTGCGTCGCGAGCAACGAGTGTCCGCCCAGCGCGAAGAAGTCGTCCTTCACGCCGACTCGTGGAACCCGCAGCACCTCCGCCCAGATGGCCGCCAGCTTCGCTTCCATCTCCGTACGCGGTGCTTCGTACTCATGGGTGGAGACCGGTGCCTCCGGATCCGGCAGGGCCTTGCGGTCCACCTTGCCGTTGGAGTTGAGCGGCAGCGCCTCCAGCACCACCACCGCTCCGGGCACCATGTACTCCGGCAGCCGCTGACGCAGGCTGGCCTTCAGTGCCTCCGCTTCCAGCGTCGCGCCCGCCTTCGGCGCCACGTACGCCACGAGCCGCTTCTCCGCGCCCTCCCCCTTCGCCACCACCACTGCTTCCTTCACCGTCTCCTGCTGGCGCAGCGCGGACTCCACTTCGCCCAGCTCGATGCGGAAGCCTCGCACCTTCACCTGGAAGTCCACGCGCCCCAGGTACTCCAGCACTCCGTCCGCCCGGTACCGCACCCGGTCTCCCGTGCGGTACATGCGGCTGCCTTCGGGGCCGTACACCTCTGGCAGGAACTTCTCCGCCGTCAACTCCGGCCTCAGCAGGTAGCCGCGCGCCTGGCCTTCGCCCGCCAGGAACAACTCTCCCGCCACGCCCACCGGTACGGGCTGGAGGTACTTGTCCAGCACGTAGGCCCGCGTGTTCGTGAGGGGCCGGCCGATGTTCGGCACCTCATTCCGCCCCACCAGCGACCACGTCGAGTACGTCGTGTCCTCCGACGGGCCATACAGGTTGTAGAGCTTCTTCACCGTCGGTACCGCGTACACGGCCTTCGCCAGCGTCTCCGGCAACGCTTCGCCCGCGAGATTCACCACGCGCACTGACGGCGGCACGGCGTTCAGCCGCACCAACTGCGCCATCGCCGAGGGCACTGTGTTGATGAGCGTCACTTCCGCGTCTGGCTTCTCCTCCGCCAGATGCAGGGCGTTGCGCACCACCACCACGCTCCCGCCCCTCACCAGCGGCGCGAAGAGTTCGAAGACGGAGAGGTCGAAGTTCAGACTCGTCGCCGCGAGCACTGTCTTCGTCTCCTCCTCCGTGAACGTCTCTGTCGCCCATGACAGGAAGGCCACCGCGTTCCGGTGCGTCACCGCCACGCCCTTCGGACGGCCCGTGCTTCCCGACGTGTAGATGAGGTACGCCACGTTCTCCGGGCGCAGCCCGGCTTCCGGTGGCTCACTCGGCTCGGTGGCCAACGTCGCGTCGGTGTCCAGGCACACGGCCTGCGCGCTGAAGGCGGGCAGCGACTCCAGCAGGTGCGAGTGCGCCACCAGCGCCGGCCCCTGCGCGTCCTCCAGCAGCCAGCCCAGTCGCTCCTTCGGGTAGCTCGGATCCAACGGCACGTACGCGCCGCCGGCCTTCAGGATGCCCAGCGTTCCCACCACCACATCCGCCGTGCGCTCCACGCACAGGCCCACTCGTGACTCCGGGCCTACGCCCAGCTTGCGCAGCCGGTGCGCCAACTGGTTCGCCTTCGCCTCCACCTCCCGGTACGTCAGCCGCTGCTTGCCGCTCACCACGGCGACGGCATCCGGCGTCCGCTTTGCCTGCGCTTCGAAGAGGTGCGGAATCGTCGCGTCGCGCGTGTACTCCGCCTGCTGCTGGTTCCACGTCACCAGCACCTGTTGGCGCTCCGCCTCCGTCAGCATGGGCAGCCGGCCCACCGCTTCCTCCGGCTTCGCCACCACGCCTTCCAGCAGCACCCGCAGGTGCTCCACCAACCGACGCACCGTCGCCGCCTCGAACAGGTCGGTGCTGTACTCCACGCTTCCGCTCAGGCCCTCCGCCGTCTCCGTGAAGAAGACGCTCAGATCGAACTTCGACGTGCGGTTCTCCAGCTCCAGCTGCTTCATCGTCAGCCCGGGCAGCCGTGCTTCTCCCTCGGGCGTGTTCTGCAATGCCAGCAGTGACTGGAACAGCGGCGTGTGGCTCAGGCTGCGCTCGGGCTGGAGCGCTTCCACCAGCTTCTCGAACGGCACGTCCTGGTGCTCGTACGCGCCGAGCACCGTGCCTCGCACCTGCTTCAGCAGCGCCCGGAAGGACTGATCACCATCCACCTGGGCACGCAGGACCAGCGTGTTGACGAAGAGGCCGATGAGTCCCTCCACCTCCGCGCGCGTGCGGCCCGCGATGGGTGAACCCACGCTGATGTCCGTCTGACCGCTGTAGCGCGACAGCAGCACCTGCCAGCCCGCCAGCAGCACCATGTACAGCGAGGCCCCTTCGCGCTGCGCGAGGGCTCGCAGGCCCTGGACCATCGAGTGCGGCCAGAGGAAGCCCTGGGTCGCTCCCGCGTTTCCTCGCACGGCGGGACGCGGGCGGTCCGTGGGCAACTCCAGCACCGGCGGCGCACCGGCGAGCTTCAGCTTCCAGTAGTCCACCTCCCGTTGGAGCGTCGCGCCCTGCAACCAGCCGCGCTGCCACGCCGCGTAGTCCGCGTACTGCACCGGCAGCTCTGGCAGCGGCGAGGGCTGGCCCTGCACGAACGCCGCGTAGAGCGCGCCGACCTCGCGGACCAACACACCGAGCGACCATCCGTCCGACACGATGTGGTGCATCGTGACGGTGAGCACGTGCTCGCCCGCGCCGAGCTTCAGCAGCAACGCCCGGATCAGGGGACCCTGTGCCAGGTCGAAGGGCCGCAGCACCTCCTGTTCCACGCGTCGCCGGACCTCGGCGGTGTTCGCTGTCAGGTCGTCCACTTCCAGCGTGAAGGCGCTGTCAGACGCGATCTGTTGGACTGGCTCGGGGTTGCCCGCGACGAACGTCGTGCGCAGGGCCTCGTGACGGCGCACGACCTCGTGCAGAGCCCGCTCCAAGGCGCCCGCATCCCAGTCGCCTTCAAGCCGGATGGCGACGGGTATGTTGTAGAGCGCGGTGCCCGGGTCCAGCTGATCGATGAACCACAGGCGCTGCTGCGCGAACGACAGCGGCAGCGGTGCGTCCCGTGACACGGGCACGAGCGCGGGTGCCTTCGCGCGTCCGGCCTTCTCCAGCCGGCGGGCGAGGGCTTCCACCGTGGGCGCTTCGAACAGAGCGCGCAGCGGCAGCTCCGCGCCCGTCTCCGCACGCACCCGCGACACCACCTGCGTCGCGAGCAACGAGTGTCCTCCCAGCGCGAAGAAGTCGTCCTTCACGCCGACCTGGGGCACTCGCAGCACCTCCGCCCAGATGGCCGCCAGCTTCGCTTCCGTCTCCGTGCGCGGTGCTTCGTACGTGCTTCCGGCCTTGGGGGCCTCTGGCTCCGGCAGCGCCTTGCGGTCCACCTTGCCGTTGGAGTTGAGCGGCAGCGCCTCCAGCACCACCACCGCTCCGGGCACCATGTACTCCGGCAGCCGCTGACGCAGGCTGGCCTTCAGTGCCTCCGCTTCCAGCGTCG
>NZ_RAWC01000314.1:0-7908 GCF_003611685.1 Corallococcus sp. CA049B
CCCGCCGCGCGACTGGCCGCGCTCGATGCCATCGCGCCCGCGGCTCCCGCCCGCCGTCCCTTGATGGAGGCCCATGGCCGGTTCCTCGCCGCTGGCATCGTCGCGTCACGCGCGCTGCCCGGCTGCGACAACTCCGCCATGGACGGGTGGGCCGTGCGCGCCGAGGAGACCCGGGGCGCCAACCGCGACCGCCCCGCGCGCCTGCGCATCGTCGACACCGTCTACGCCGGCCACCTCCCGCGCCGCGCCCTCCAGCCCGGCGAGGCCGCGCGCGTCTTCACCGGCGCCCCCCTCTCCCCCGGCGCCGACGCCGTCGTCCGCCAGGAGGCCGCGCGCCCCACCGACGACGGCACCCACGTGGACCTCTTCGTCTCCGTCGCCTCCGGCCATGACCTGCGCCGCGCCGGCGAAGAGGTGATGCCCGGCACGCCGCTGTTCCCCGCCGGCCAGCGCGTGGACGCCACCGTGCTCGGCGTGCTCGCGTCGCTGGGCGAGGCCACCGCGCTCGTGCGCCCCGCGCCGCGCGTCGCCGTCGTCGCCACCGGGGATGAGCTCGTCCCCCCCGGCCAGCCCGCGGCGCCCCACCAGGTCTTCGAGAGCAACCGCCTCCTCGTGGCCGCACTCGCCCGTGAGGCCGGCGCGGACGTCTTGCACCTGGCCCGCTCGCGCGACGACGAGGCGGAGCTGCACGCGCAGCTGGAGCAACTGGCGCCCCAGGTCGACGTGCTCATCACCACCGGCGGCGCGTCCGTGGGCGACAAGGACTGCGTGAAGCGCGTCCTCACCCGGATGGGCGCGCGCTTCCTCGTGGATGGCGTCGCGCTCAAGCCCGGCAAGCCCGTGGCCGTGGCCCGCCTGGGCTCCACCGCCGTCGTCGTGCTGCCCGGCAACCCCGGCGCCGCCACCGTCGCCTTCGACCAGTTCGCGCGGCCCCTCCTCTTCAAGCACCAGGGCGTCATCGAACAGCGCCGCGTCACCCGCGCCCGCCTCTCCGAGCCCCGCCACAAGCAGGCCGGCCTCACCTACCTGGTCACCGTCGCGGCGCTCGAGACGCGCGAGGACGGCGTCGAACCGTGGGCCCGCCTGCGTCCCCAGGGCGCCGGACAAATCCTCCAGAACGTGGCCGCCCGGGGCTGGGCCGTGCTCCCCGCCGGCCGCGCCGACTTCGCCCAGGGCGAGTCCGTGGACGTGCAGCTCTTCGACTCGCCGGACTTCCACGCCGTGGAGGCCGCGTGAAGCCGGCTCCCGCGCTCGCCCTCATCGGCCACTCCGGCGCCGGCAAGACGACGCTCCTGGAGCGCCTGCTGCCGGAGCTGGCCTCGCGCGGCCTGCGCGTCGCCTACGTGAAGCACTCCTCGGATGCGCACCCGCTCCACCGCCCGGGCAGCGACACCGCGCGCCTGGACGCCGCGGGCGCGGTCCTCACCGGCTTCGCCACGCCGGACGGCACGCAGCTCACCACCCGGCAGCCCCTGTCCCCTACGCACCTCGCTCGCGACGTGGACCTGGTGCTCGTGGAGGGCTGGAAGGACGGCCCCCTCCCGAAGCTGGAGGTGTGGCGCGAGGGCCTGGAAGCCCCGCTCGCGGCCTCGCGCCCCGACGTGCTCGCCCTGGTGACGGACGCCCCCGCGCTCCCGCCCACCGTGGCCTCGCGCCCGCGCGTGCCGGCCACCGTCCGTGCGGTCGCGGACTTCCTCACCGCGTGGCTGCGTGATCAATCCGCGCCGCCGAAGGTCTTCCGTCCGGAACCGCGCGGCGTCACCCACCGCGCCGTGCGCCGCTTCGACGGAGACACCCTCCGTGCGGCCGAGGATGACCGCGTGGCCGTGGAGGAGCCCCTGGAGATCCGCGTGAATGGTGACCCCGTCGCCACCACCATGCGGACCCCCGGCCATGATCGCGAGCTCGCGGTGGGCTTCCTCTTCGCCGAAGGCATCCTGGAAGACGGCGACGACCTGGGCAGCCTCTTCCACTGCGGCCACCCCGGCGAGGAAGGGTACGGAAACGTGCTGGAGGTGGTCCCCGCCGCCGGTGCCGTGCTCGACCTGGAGCGCGTGGAGGCCACCCGCCGCGGCACCCTCACCACCTCCGCCTGCGGCGTGTGCGGCCGCCGCGACGTGGACGACCTGATGGCCACCTGCGAAAGCATCGCCCCGGGCCCCGTCCTCTCCGCCCGCACCGTGGCCCGCGCCACCGAACGCCTGCGCGCCATCCAGCACACCTTCGAGCTCACCGGTGGCGTGCACGCCGCCGCCGCGCTGGATGCCCACGGCGAGCTGCTCGCCGCCCACGAGGACGTGGGCCGCCACAACGCCGTGGACAAGGTGGTGGGTGCCCTGGTCCTGGCCGGCGCGGTGCGCTCCCCGCGCCGGTTGCCCACACCGCCCTTCCCCGCCGCCCCCACGGTCCTCGCCGTCAGCGGCCGCGCCAGCTTCGAAATCGTCCAGAAGGCCGCCCGCGCCCGCATCCCCGTCGTGGTCAGCGTGTCCGCCGCCAGCTCCCTGGCCATCGACCTGGCCCAGCGTGCTGGCGTGACGCTCGCCGCGTTCTCAAGGAACGGCCGCTGCAACGTCTACACCGCGACAGACCGCCTGGAGCCGCAACCCCAACCCTCGGGATTTCCTCATGACTTCCGCCATGACCCAGCCCGGTGAAGGGACAGGCCTCCCACTGTCAGACCGGCATCGTACATGCAGTCGGCGGCACCACCGGGTCACAGGCGAGTCCAGGTGGGATCCAATGACCCCGCCAGACTTCACTGTCCACGCAAGGGAACTCACACCCGACGCCTGGGATGGGTGTCCAAGCTTTCACCTGTTGTCATGTCTTTCTTGCTGAGCAGTGGTTGCGCCGCGACGCAGTATTTGGCAGTCTTGCATTTCCTCCTGGTTAAACTTTTCTAGTCTAGACGGTATCCTCTGCAAGAGCCGAACGTGAGCAGAGGGGGGTGGACACGATGAGCAGTGCGACTGCAAGCGCCGAGGTCAAGGCATCCGAGGCGACGGGGGTGACGGCCGCGGCCGAGGTCACCGATCCGCCGCGCCTGGCTCCTGGCTTCGCGGCGAAGCTGAACCTCACCGTGGATGTGGCGCTGCTGGTGGCGGTGCTGCTGGGCTCCGCCTATATGCGCGGCGGGCTGACGTTCCCCATGAGCTGGGAGCTGCCCAGCATGGTGGTGACGGCGGTGCTGGTGTGGCTCATCACGGGCACGGCGCTGTGCCTGTATGACTCGCGCTTCGCCGAGCGCAGCAAGCTGGACCACGTGGCGCTGGTGTCCGTCACCACGCTGGCGGTGGTGACCATCCAGGCGGTGCTGGAGCTGGCGATGCCCCTGGCTGCCCACGTGGGCCTGGCGCCGCTGCTCTTCGTCTTCTGGCCGGTGGCGCTGCTGCTGCGCCTGGGCGTCTTCCGCCAGGTGGCCTCGCAGGAGGCCCCCACGGAGGAGGTGCTCATCGTGGGCACCGGCGCCATGGGCCGCTACACGGGCGAGGACCTGCTCAAGCGGGGCCGTCACAAGATTCTGGGCTACGTGCGCTTCCCGGAGGACCACGCCTCCGGCGACAGCCTGCCGGCGGACGTGCTGGGGCCCGCGGACGAGCTGGAGCGCCTCTTGCGCACGCTGCCCGTCAGCGAGGTCTACATCGCGGGCAACACGCTCAAGCAGGGCGAGTCCATGCAGGCGGCCATCAAGCTGGCGGAGCGCTTCGGCGTGCCGTTCGCGCTGCCGGCGCACTCGTTCCGCCTGGACCGCGCCCGCCCGGTGGAGTCCCGCGCGGTGGCGGACGGCTACCTGCACTTCGCCGCGGTGGCGCCCAAGCCGCACCAGATGGCCATGAAGCGCCTGTTCGACATCGCGGTGTCCGCGGTGGCGCTGTGGGCCCTGCTGCCGCTGTTCGCGGTGGTGGCCGCCTGCATCAAGCTCACCTCGCGCGGCCCCATCTTCTTCAAGCAGCTGCGCACCGGGCAGCACGGCAAGCCGTTCTACATGCTGAAGTTCCGCTCCATGGTGGTGAACGCGGAGGAGCTCAAGGAGCGGCTGGCCGCGCAGAACGAGCAGACCGGCCCCGTCTTCAAGATGAAGAACGACCCGCGCATCACCGGCATCGGTCGTTTCATCCGCAAGTTCTCCATCGACGAGCTGCCCCAGTTCCTCAACGTGCTCCGCGGTGAGATGAGCATCGTGGGTCCGCGCCCGCCGGTGCCTAGCGAGGTGGCGAAGTACGAGACGTGGCAGCGCCGCCGCCTGTCCGTGCGCCCGGGCCTCACCTGCATCTGGCAGGTGTCCGGCCGCAACCAGATCTCCTTCGAGCAGTGGATGTACCTGGACATGCAGTACATCGACCACTGGAGCCTCACCGGCGACCTGCGGCTGCTCCTGCAGACGGTGCCGGTGGTCATCACCGGTCGCGGAGCAAGCTAGCAACCAGCGTGTGCTCCCGGGCCCGGCGTTGACGCGCCGGGCCCGTTCGTTTTTCCATGGGGCGGGCCTTCCTCCCCTGGCGTGCGCAGCCCCGAAGGCCCGCATCATCCATGACCGTGAACAGTCCGACCTCCCCCTCCGCTGAAGCCGACGACGGCGCCCGTGCGAACGAAGTGCGCGGCGCGGTCCGCAGCACCCTGCAGCTCGGTGGCTCGCTGATGGTGACGTACGCCATCGCGCTGGGCATCCGCGCGCTGATGCCGCGCTACCTGGGGCCGGAGGCGTTCGGTTACTTCAACTGGTCGGAGGCGTTCGCCGCCACGTTCTTCGTGGCCACGAACCTGGGCCTGGAGACGTACATCCGCAAGGAGGTCCCCGTCCGCCCGGAGCACGCGAGCGACTTCTTTGGCACCACGATGCTGCTGCGCCTGGCGATGACGCTCGTCCTGATGGTGGCGCTGGCGCTGGTGCTCCACCACACCGGCGAGCCCCCGGAGGTGCAGCACCTGGTGCAGTGGTTCGCGGTGGCCCAGTCGCTCATGGTCATCAACGCGTCCATGGCCGCGCTGCTGCACTCCAAGGGCAAGGTCGCGGGCCTGTCCGTCTCCAACGTCATCACCAAGATTGTGTGGGGCGGCGGCCTGGCGCTGATGGCCGCGTTCGGCGTGGGCCTGCAGTGGCTGGCCGTGCCCATGGTGCTGTCGGAGGCGGTGAAGCTCGTCATCAGCTGGAAGCTGGCGAAGGAGCACCTGGGGCTGAAGTTCCGCATCGACCTCACCGCGACGAAGAAGGTGATGAAGGCGTGCCTGCCGTTCTTCCTCACCGCGGCGGCGCTGGCGTGCAACGGGCGCACGGACATGTCGCTGTTGGGCAAGCTCGCGTCGAAGGAGGAGGTGGGCTGGTACGGCGGTGCGTTCAGCATCGCGGGGCTCACGTTCCTCATCTCCCCCATCTTCGGCTGGGTGCTGATGCCCATGATGTCGCGCGCGGCGGCCCGCTCCCCGGAGGAGCTGTCCAACCTGACGCGCCGCTCGCTGGAGGGCGTGCTCGCGTTCACCGTGCCGGTGATGATGGCCATGGTGCTGGGCGCGGACCTGTGGGTGCGCCTGATGTGCGGCCCCGGCTTCGAGCCCGCGGCGCTGCCCCTGCGCGTGCTGTCCCCCATCTTCGTGATGGCCTACGTCACCATGGTCAGCAGCATCTGGCTCACCATGTCCAACAAGGAGTGGTGGGTGACGCTGGCGGCCACCATGGGCGCGGTGGTGAACCCCATCCTCAACCTGATGCTCATCCCGTGGCTGTACGGCCGCATCGGCCCGTCCGGCGGCGCCACCGCCACGGCGCTCTCCATGTTCCTCACGGAGGTCATCGTCACGGTGCTCTTCCTCGGCCGCATGGGACGCAACTCCTTCGACCGGCGCTCGCTCCTCATGGTGGCCAAGACGGCCGCGGTGTGCGTGGGCTGCGGGGTCCTGGACCGGGTGCTGTCCGGAGCGGGCATGCAGGCGTGGCCCCGGCTGGGGCTGACGGCCACCGCCTACGTGGTGGGCGTGCTGGGCACCGGCGCGGTGCGCCCCTCGGAGCTGCTCCAGGTCGTGCGCATGGCGAAGCAGCGCGGTGGTAATGGTGCGGAGGTGGCCGTGCCGGCCGCCCCCGCCGCGTGAGAAACTCCAGCGCCATGCCTTCCCGCCCGTCCCGATTCCGCGGTCCCGTCTCCCGCGCGCTCGCGTGCGCCGGGCTGCTCTTCCTGGCCCCCGCGTGCAGCGGCCTGGGCAAGTACACCTGGGTGAACGACTACCAGGAGAAGCCCACCGAGTCGGACGCGGCCTACCGCATCGTCCCCGGCGACGTGCTCAACGTGAAGGTCTTCGGCCAGGAGGCGCTCACCACGCGCGCCAAGGTGCGCGAGGACGGCCACATCAGCCTCACCTTCCTGGACGACGTGGAGGCCGCGGGCCACTCGCCGGCTTTGCTTGCACAGCAGATCCAGACGCGGCTCAAGGACTTCATCAACCACCCCGTCGTCACGGTG
Source organism: Corallococcus sp. CA049B (assembly GCF_003611685.1). NCBI lineage: Bacteria > Pseudomonadati > Myxococcota > Myxococcia > Myxococcales > Myxococcaceae > Corallococcus > Corallococcus sp. CA049B. Next base: position 6,453 of record NZ_RAWC01000314.1, read on the forward strand.
TCGCTGGAGGAAGCGCGCCCCATGTCCGTGACGATGCTGGGGGAAGTGGCCAACGTGGGCGCGCACGTGCTGGACCCGGGCGCGACGCTGCTCCAGGCGCTGGGCGCCGCGGGCAGCTTCACCGACTACGCCCACCGCGACCGCATCTTCGTGCTGCGCCGGGACGACCCACAGGCGGAGCAGCCCACGCGCATCCGCGTGCGCTACGAGGACATCATCCGTGGCGAGGGCCGCGCGGCCGCCTTCCGCCTGCGCCCCGGCGACGTGGTGGTGGTGGAGTAGCCGGATGCTGGACGCGGCCCTCGCGAGCCTGTGGCTGGAGGTGGCCTCCGCCTCCGTGACGTACGGCGCCGCGGCCCGCATGGACACCCGCGCGCGCTCCATGGACGCCCAGGCCACCGGCCCGGCCGTGTCCCCCCTGGCGGCGGACGTGGACATCGTCCCCACGGTGGGCCTGAAGTACGACGACGGCAGCGCGGTGGCGGAGGTGCAGTACGCGCCGCGCATCTCCTTCCGCGAGGCCACCACGAACCCGCGCACCGAGGTGCAGCACGTGGGGCGGCTGTTGGGGGACTGGCGTCCTTCACGCGGGCTCACCCTGCACGGCACCCAGGAGTTCGTGCTGGGCCAGGTGAACCTCTTCACCAACCTGCCCCTGGGCGGCGGCCTGGACGACGACCCGGCCGTGCCCGGGGACACGCCGGCCACCCCCATCCAGCCGCTGCCGGAGGGCGTGGACACGGTGTTCTTCCTCTCCTCGCTGACGACGCTGGCGGCGGAGACGGTGTGGCTGGGCCCCGGCTGGCGGCTGTCCGGCAGCGCGGGCTTCTCCGCCAGCGGCGGCCTGGACGACACGGCGAAGGAGGCGGTGCCCTTCCAGTACGGGCCTCGCGCGCAGCTGTCCCTGGGGAACTCCCCCGCGCCCCGGCACACCCTGAGCACCACGCTGGCGTACTCGGACTCGCGCTTCTCCACCGGCGCGCGCGCCACGGTGACGACCCTCACCGGCGCCTGGACGCACCGGCTGGACCGGCGCACGTCGGTGGAGGCCGGGATGGGCGTGGGCGTGGCGTACTCCGTGCGCGCGACGGAGGCGGCCCCCACGGAGGACCCGGACGCGCCCGGGGCCACGCCGTCAGTCGCCTCGGCAGCCCCCTCGGCAGGTGGGAGACGGCTGACGACCCTCCAGGTCGGGGGTGCACCCCTGGAGGACCCGCCGCAACGCCTGGAGCTGCTGCCGGACCTGACGCTGGCGGTGTCCCACCGGGTGCCGTCGCGGACGGCGGACTTCAACGGCCGGCTCGCCGCGCGGGTGACGCCCTTCGTGGACCGGCTGACGGGGCTTGTGTACCCGAGAGCAGACCTGACGTTGAACGGCACCTGGGCGCTGAGCCCGCGCTTCCGGTTCTCCGGGACGGGGGGCGGCGCCTTCGCGGTGGGTGGGGCGGTGGGGGAC
>NZ_RAWC01000315.1:0-7825 GCF_003611685.1 Corallococcus sp. CA049B
CCTTCCAGGCGGTGGTGTCCCGGGGTGGCCGTCCGGACCTCGCGGGCGCCGTGCTGCCGGCGGTGCGGGCGCCCACCCTGCTCATCGTGGGTGGAGATGACACGCAGGTGATCGCGCTCAACCAGGAGGCACTGGAGGCGCTGCGCACGCACAAGCGGCTGGAGATTGTCCCCGGGGCGACCCACCTCTTCGAGGAGCCGGGGACGCTGGAGCAGGCGGCCCGGCTGGCCCGGGACTGGTTCCTCCAGCACCTGGCCACGGCCGCACGGGAGCGTCCGTCCGGCGAGGCTCCGCCATGACTCCGCACATCGTGGTGGTGGGGGGCGTGGCCACGGACTACCTGGTGCGCGGGCCGTCGCTGCCGGAGCCGGGAGGCAGCGCCGAGGGCGACGTCTTCCAGGAGGCGCTCGGAGGAAAGGGGGCCAACGGCGCGGTGGCCGCCGTGAGGTTGGGCGCGCGGGCCTCGCTGGTGGCGCGGGTGGGGACGGATGGGCGCGGCCTGAGGCAGGTGGCGTTGCTGGAGCGGGAAGGCGTCGCGCTGGAGGGGGTGGTGCCTGATCCGAATGCGCCCTCGGGCGCGGTGCTGGTGATGGTGGATGGACACGGGAGGAAGCAGACCCTCTTCTCGCCGGGCGCCAATCACAGACTGTCCATCCGGGATGTGTTGCGGAGCGCGGAGCGGATCGCCACCGCGAAGGTGTTGCTCGTGCAGCTGGAGGTGCCGCTGGCCGCGGCCCAGGCGGCGGTCCGTCTGGCGCGAGCGGCCGGAGTCCGGGTGGTGTTGGATCCCGCGCCCGCCGTGCCGCTGCCGGAGGTGTTGCTGGAGGATGTGCACGTCATCCGGCCCAACGCCTCCGAGGCGCGGATCCTGACAGGCATCCCGGTGCATGGCCGTGCTTCCGCGCGGAGAGCCGCCCGCAACCTGCTGATGCGCGGAGTGGGAGCGGCCATCATCGCCGCGCCGGGTGGAAGTCTGCTGGTGTCGCGCGAGGAGGAGGCGTGGCTGCCTGAGCTGCCGGTGGACACGGTGGATACCACCGGAGCGGGGGATGCGTTCTCCGCGGCGCTCTGTGTCGCCCTGGCTGAAGGACAGCCGCTGCTCTCCGCCGCGCGCTTCGCGCACGCCGCCGCCGCCATCGCGACGACACGGCTGGGGGCGCAGGCGGGACTGCCGTACCGGGATGAGGTGCTCGGATTGCTCGCGGACGTGGTGCCGGACGTACAGCTCGCGCCGCCGTAGCGAAGACATTCGAGACACATCGCCCGCTGTCTCACCATGCCTCTTCTGGGGGATGTCGGCGCGCGTGGGCCGTGGGCCATGCTGACGTCATTCATTGCCTGGGGGGCACTCTGTCCAATGCACACGCGGCCTGGGCACATGTGGATGAACAGGGACGGCCGCACTTGCTCGAAGAGCACCTGGAAGCCGTGGGTGAACTGGCGGCGCGGTTCGCGCGTCGGTTCGGCTCCGAGGAGTGGGCGCGGCTCGCGGGACGGTGGCACGACCTGGGCAAGTACACGGTCGCGTTCCAGAACATGATCCGCCGCGAGCACGGCATCGAGGCCCACCTGGAGCAGGAGGGGCCTGTGGGCCCGCGAGACCACTCCACGGCGGGAGCGCTGCATGCACGGGCGATGCTGGGCGGTCAGGGCTTGTTTCTGGCGTTCATCATCGCGGGGCACCACAGCGGCCTGGCGGACAGGGAGCAGCTCGAATCGGACCGGCTCAACGCGCCGGACCGTCAGGAGCTGTACGCGCAGGCCCTGAAGTGGCCCATCCCGGAAGGGCTGCTTCGCCCCAATGCACGCCCGGCGATTCCTGCCTTTCTGGCTCCCAGGCCGGGGGGGCAGGAGTCGGCGCGCGAGCGGAGCCGGCGATTGGAGATGTGGATCCGGATGAGCTTCTCCGCGCTCTGTGACGCGGACTTCCTGGACACGGAGGCCTTCTTCGACGCTGGGAGGGCAGCGCTGCGCGGCGGTGGTCCTTCCATCGAAATGCTGCGCGCTCGGCTGCGCGCGCACCTGGAGCGGCTGGAGGCGCGCGTGCGGGCTCGCGGACCGCTGTCGGAGGTGAACCGGGTGCGCTCCGAGGTGCTGGCCTCTTGTCTGGCCAAGGCAGCAGAGCGCCCTGGAGTCTTCAGCCTGACGGTCCCCACCGGGGGCGGCAAGACGCTGGCGTCGATGGCGTTCGCGCTGGAGCACGCGGCGCGCAATGGTTTGGAGCGGGTGGTGGTGGCCATCCCGTTCACCTCCATCATCGAGCAGAACGCGGCCGTCTACGCGGAGGCGCTGGGCGAGGACGCGGTGCTGGAGCACCACTCCGGCGGGGACCCGCTCCGGGAGACGAACCGCAACCGCGTGGCGGCGGAGAACTGGGACCGCTCGGTCATCGTGACAACGACGGTGCAGCTCTTCGAGAGCCTCTTCGCGAACCGGCCCGGTCCGTGCCGCAAGCTGCACCGGCTGGCGGGCAGCGTCATCGTGCTGGACGAGGCGCAGACCCTGCCGCCAGGCCTGCTGGCGCCCATCCTGGACGTGCTGCGCACGCTGGTGACGGACTACGGCGCGTCCGTGGTCATCTGCACGGCGACGCAGCCCGCCCTGGGTATGCGCCCCGGCCTACCGGAGGGCTTCGAGCAGGTGCGGGAACTCGCACCGGAGCCCCGCGAGGCCTTTGGACGGCTGCGCCGGGTCCGGGTGCGCTGGCCGGGGTCGGATGCGCCGCTTTCTCACGAGCGACTGGCGGAGGAGCTGGCCGCGGAGCGGAGCGTGCTGGCCATCGTGCACAAGCGCGCGGATGCGCGCGAGGTGTGCGAGGCGTTGGATCGCCGCCTGGGGGACACCTCATCCTTCCACCTGTCCGCCCTCATGTGCGCGGCCCATCGGGGCGAGGTTCTCGGGCGGATCCGCGAGGCCGTGACGCGCGGCGGCTCCGTGCGGGTGGTGTCCACGCAGCTCGTGGAAGCGGGAGTGGATCTGGACTTCCCCGTGGTCTACCGCGCGCTGGGCGGCCTGGACGCGCTGGCCCAGGCGGCGGGCCGGTGCAACCGCGAGGGCCGGCTGGAAGCGGGTGGAGAGCTGCGGGTGTTCCTGTCGCCCACGAAGCCGCCGAAGGGCGTGGCGCGGACCGCGATGGCGGTGACCCAGGGTCTGCTCGCGGGAGCTTCGGACCTGGACCTCTTCGACCCTTCCATCTTCGAGCGCTACTTCCAACGGCTCTACGGCGCGAAGTCCCTGGATGAGAAGGGGCTCTTGCCGTTCCGGGAGGCGCTGTGCTTCAGGACGACGGCGGAGCGGTTCCGGTTCATCGAGGACGGCTGGTCCGCGCCGGTGGTGGTCCCGTATGGCGACGCGCGCGAGGCGGTCGCGGAGCTGGAGCGGCTGGGGCCGTCGCGTGAGCGCTTGCGGCGCCTGCAACGCTTCACGGTGAACGTGGAGCAGGGGATGCGGGAGGCATGGCTGAAGAGTCATTGCGCCCGCTGGGTGGCGGAGACGGCGGTGGTCCTGGAGGTCGCGGAGGGGGCCTACGACCCGCGTCTGGGGTTGGTCCCCGAGCGCGTGGGGACGTGGGCACCCACGGCGCTGGTCATTGGATGAACGCACGGATGACGCACAGGAGGGCGACATGAAAGCGCAGGAGAGCCGGGTGTTCCGTCTCCGGGCCCGGGGGCCGGTGGCGTGCTTCAGCCGGCCGGAGATGAAGGTGGAGCGGGTGAGCTACGAGGTGATGACGCCCTCGGCGGCGCGGGGGCTGCTCGAATCAGTGTTGTGGAAGCCCGCCATCCGCTGGCGGGTGCACGAGGTGGCGGTGCTGGCCCCCATCCAGTGGGTGAGCTTCCGCCGCAACGAGGTGAAGCAGCGGATGTCACCAGGGACGGTGTTCTTCGCGGATGACCCGGACCGGAGGGCGCAGCGCAACACGGTGGCGCTGAAGAACGTGGACTATGTGGTGTCCGCCTCCTTCCGCATGACGGACCGGGCAGGCCCCGAGGACAACCTGCGCAAGTTCGAGGAGATGTTCGAGCGCCGGTTGGAGAAGGGGCAGACGTTCCAGGCCCCCTACCTGGGCTGCCGCGAGTTCGCGGCGGAGGTGGAGGCAGCGCCCGCGCCCGAGGAGGTGAGGCCCATCCAACCCGAGGTGGACCGGCCGCTGGGGCTGATGTTCTACGACTTCGACTATCGCGAGGGCGGCGTGGTGCCGCTGTTCTTCGATGCGAGGCTGACCGGAGGGCGCCTGAGGGTCCCGCCACTGGAGGCCGTGCTGCGCGAGCAGGGCGAGGAGGCGCGCCCATGATGATCGGCGCGCTGTATGAGTATGCCCTGCGGGAAGGGCTGCTGGAGGACCCCGACGTCGAGCCGCTGCCGGTGGACTTCCTCCTGGAGGTCGCGGACGACGGGCGCTTCCTCTCCCTGGTGCCCACGGCGGACGAGGAGGGCCGGGTGCCCCGGCGCGCGGTGCCGCGTGTCCCCAAGCGGTCTGGCACTGCCGTCGTGGCCAGCTTCTTCGTGGACAACGCGAAGTACGTCCTGGCTCATGGCGGAGACGGGGCCAAGGCGCGCCGCAATCCGGAGCGCAACGCGGCGTTCCGGGAGCTGGTGGACGCGGCGGCGAAAGAGACACAAGACCCGGCGGCGCGAGCGGTCGCTGCGTTCCTGGGACGGCTCGACTCAGAGCTGCCGCGCATCCTGGCAAAGCACGCCGAGTGGACCGGCGAGGAGCGGCTGGCCTTCCGGTGGTCCGGGGACGACGCGCGGCTCGTTCACGAGCGGCCCGCGCTGCGCGAGGCCTGGCGCCGCAGGCGCAGCGCGCAGGAGGACGACGGAGGGCCACCCATGCGGTGCTTGGTGACGGGACGGTGGGGGCCCGTGGCCCGGCTGCATCCGTCCGTCAAGCGGGTGCCTGGGGCGCAGCCCTTGGGGGCGTCGCTGGTGTCCTTCAACGAGGAGGCGTTCTGCTCCCACGGCCTGGAACAGGGCTACAACGCGCCCATCTCCCGGCCCGTGGCGGAGGGCTACGTCACGGCGCTCAACCACATGCTGTCGGGCGACGGCGAGCGGCGCTACCGGCGGGGCGTGGCGCTCGGAGAGGACGCGGTGGCGGTCTTCTGGACGCGCGAGGCCGAACAGGCGGTGGACGTGCTGCTGGCCCTGCTCGATGCGCCGGCCGCGCGGCAGGAGTCCTCTGCTCCGCTGGATGCACGCCAAGCGCTCCACTTCGCGGAGGCGCCGCTGCGGGGCCTGGAGCCGGCGGCGTTCGATGACAAGCCCTTCTATGCGTTGGTGCTGGGAGGCAACGCGGCGCGCGTGGTGGTGCGCGAGTGGTTCGAATCCTCGGTCCGGGACCTCAAGCAGAGCCTGCGCGAGTGGTTCGAGGACCTGCGGCTGGAGGGAGGCCGGGGCCGGCCCCTGTCCCTCTGGCAGTTGCTGCGGGCCGTGGAGCCGCCGGGACGGAATGGCAATCCACCGGACCTGGCCGGCAGGCTCCTGTCCGCGGCGATGATGCGGCGTCCCCTGCCGAGGGAGCTGCTGGCGGCGGCCCTGCGCCGCCTGCGCGTGCCCGACAAGGGCGATGCCCCCGGCTTCCTGCTGTACGCGCGTTGCGCGCTCATCAAGGCCACGTTGCTTCGGCTGCGGCGGCTTTCCCCCCAACTCCCAGAGGTATCCGTGGCGCTGAACCCAGACAGTCCCGAGGTGTCCTATCAGTTGGGCCGGCTGTTCGCCGTGCTGGAGCGGCTCCAGTACGCGGCGCTGGGGGAGGTGAACGCCAGCATCAAGGACCGCTACTTCGGCGCGGCGATGGCGAACCCAGGCATCGTGATGCCCCGGCTGCTCCGGTTGTCGACGGCCCATGTGGCGAAGGCGGATCGCTCGGGCCGCTGGTTGGACAAGCTGATGGGGCAGATCATGGACCGGTTCCCGCCGAGGTTCTGGCCCCACGCGCTGACGCTGGAGGCCCAGGGCTTGTTCGCCGTGGGCTACTACCAGCAGCGCGAGGACTTCTTCCGCAAGGCGACACCCGCGGAAGCCGAGCGTCCCGAGACCTGACCCCGCGTTCTTCCCTGTCTGTCATTTGGAGTGAATGATCCATGTCTGAGCTCAAGAACCGCTACGACTTCGTCCTGTTGTTCGATGTGAAGGATGGCAACCCGAACGGAGACCCCGACGCGGGGAACCTGCCGCGCATCGATCCGGAGACGGGCCACGGGCTCGTCACCGACGTGTGCCTCAAGCGCAAGGTGCGCAACTACGTGCAGCTCATCCACGAGGGTGCGGATGGACACGACATCTACGTGAAGGAGCGGGGCGTGCTCTCCGCGCTCCACGCGGAGGCGTACGCGCGGCTGGGGCTGAAGGCCCAGGAGTCCGGAGCGGAGGCGGACTCCCCGAAGGGGGAGGGCAAGGGGAAGGCGGAGAAGAAGCCGCGCAAGGCCTCGGAGGTGGAGGTGGTGCGCAAGGTGCGCGATGAGATGTGCCGGCGCTACTTCGACGTGCGGACCTTCGGCGCGGTGATGTCGCTGAAGGAGGCCAACGCGGGCCAGGTGCGGGGCCCGGTGCAGCTCACGTTCGGACGGTCGATGGATCCGGTGGTGTCGGCGGAGCACACCATCACCCGGATGGCGGTGGCGACGCAGAAGGAGGCGGACAACCAGGGCGGAGACAACCGCACCATGGGCCGCAAGACCACGGTGCCCTACGGCCTGTACCGGGCGCATGGCTTCGTGTCGCCGTCGCTGGCGAAGCAGACGGGCTTCGGTGAAGCGGACCTGGACCTGCTGTGGAAGGCGCTGGTGGAGATGTTCGACCACGACCGGAGCGCGGCGCGCGGGCTGATGGCGACGCGGCGCCTGCTGGTGTTCCGGCACGCGAGCGCCCTGGGCAACGCGCCCGCGCACAAGCTGTTCGACGTCGTGTCGGCGATGCGCAAGGACGACTCGAGGCCGCCGCGTGACTTCTCGGACTACGCGCTGAGCGTGGGGAGCGTGCCGCCCGGGGTGGAGGTGATGGAGCTGGGCGGATGAGCGCTGGGCCCAGCGAGTCCGACGCCCTCGTGCCCATCTCCGGCCTGCAGCACCTGGTGTACTGCGAGCGGCAGGCGGCGCTCATCCACGTCGAGCGCGTCTGGGAGGAGGACGCGGCGACCGTGGCGGGGAGGCTGTTCCACGAACGGGTGGACCGGGTGGGGAGCGACAAGCGTGGCACGGGGAGGGTGGTGCGGGCGCTGCCGCTGCGCTCGGAGCGGCTGGGCCTGGTGGGCCAGGCGGACGCGGTGGAGTACCACGCGGACGCCTCGGTGCCGGGAGGGTGGCGGCCCTTCCCGGTGGAGTACAAGCGGGGGCGGATGAAGTCCGAGCGCGCGGACCGGGTGCAGCTGTGCGCCCAGGCGCTGTGTCTGGAGGAGATGCACGGCGTGGCGGTGCCGGACGGAGCGCTCTTCTACGGCGCGAGCCACCGGCGGGTGGGCGTGCGGTTCGACGCGGCGCTGCGGCGGGAGACGGAGGCCGCGGCGCGACGGCTGGCGGGGCTCATCCAGGAGCGGCGGGTGCCGCGCGCCGTGTTCGACGCGCGGTGTCCGCCGTGCTCGCTGCGACCGCGCTGTCTGCCGGAGCCGGTGTCGCAGCCGGGCATGGCGGCGCGACACCTGGCGCGGATGCTGGATCCGGAGGGTGGGGAATGAGCCTTCAGCTCAACACGCTGTTCGTGACGACGGACGGGGCGTACCTGCGCAAGGACCACGAGACGGTGGTGGTCCGGGTGGAGGAAGCGACGCGGGTCCAGGTGCCGTTGCAGCACCTGGCGTCGGTGGTGTGCTTCGGGCGGGTGGGGG
>NZ_RAWC01000316.1:0-7791 GCF_003611685.1 Corallococcus sp. CA049B
ACCCAGCCCCAGCAGGAGGACGAGGGCGGCACCGTCTCCGCCATGGCCGCGACGGCCATCACCTGGGAGGACTTCACCCGAGTCCGCACCACGACCTCCCTCACGTGCATCAGCGCCAGATACGCGCATTCGTGTGCCTTCTGCGCGAGCAACAACGACTACCAACTGGAGTACTCGAACAGCTCGTGCACCGGCCCGAACGACACCTTCAACTCGTGCATCACCTGTGACAAGGCGTGGCTCTCCGACATCCAGCCCATCTACCTGCCGGACGGTGACCTCATCAACATCATCGTCGAGCACAACGCCGCGTCGCCGGATGTGGTGGAGTTCCGACTGGAGTCCGGCTCGGCCGTGACGTGGTGGAAGCAGGTGGGCCTCGTCGGCGGCGGCGACCACTGGAAGGTGTGGAACGAGAACGGCAACTCCTGGTGCAACTGGCCCTCGGCTTCGACGGCCAACTGCAACACCAACTCGCAGTGGACGAGCATCGTGACCGACCCTGGCTCGTACTTCGTCTTCAGCAAGGCGAAGGGAATCTTCGCGGTCCCCACCGAGATGTACAAGCTCTACAACCTCGCGGACCGGCTCAGCGGCGGCGACCGCGTGACGTTCCGCTGGACCAAGGACTGACGTCCCGTCGCGACGGGGCCGCGCACCGGCCCCGCTCGCTTCAGCCGGCTCCGTCTTCTCTTGGGGGAGCCATCCCCGAGGACGGGGACCTCCCGCGTCTCTCTGGGCCCTCAAGCCCCACGAGCCCCGCAGTGTCATCCCCCTCATGAATTGCCTCTGCGAGGCCTGCGCCTGGCAGCTCGGTGAAGAAGAGGTGCGTGGTGGCGTGCGGGGAGAAGCCTTCCAGTGAGGCGCATTGGGGCTGCTTTCGGGGAGGGGGCCACACGTCCATCTCCGCCCAACGCAGCCTCCGTTGCAGCGAGTGCGCCTGGTAGGCCGCGACCAGAACAGCGCGTCAGGAGGGGCGAACCGTGGACCGCTTCCCCGGCCTTGGTTCGGGACCCAGTGGCGGCAGCTTCCAGTCCCTCGCGCCTCGCCCATGGAGGGGCTCAGTGAGCCCCTGGCTTCGTCTCCAAAATGTCTCCAAGACGGGAGGGGACTCCGGGTGACAGGTGGGACTGGCGAGGTCTGCCCCGTGGACTCGAAGTGCCCGGACTCACTCACGATTCAGCGAAGGGCATGTGCCGTCGCGGGTTTGGGGCACCCCGTGTCCACGGGTTCAAATCCTGTCTCCCCGACCATTAAAGCCCTGGAGTTTCGCGGACTTACAGCGAGATTCCAGGGCTTTTTCTTTCCCTCGGTGGACCGCCAGCAGCAGACCCGCAGCAAGCCGGGGGAATCATCTCTGGCGGCCACTGACGAGGCTCTTGGCGCTGCTCCTCATGGCCCTACGGCTGGAGACAGTGCTGATTCGCTGTGCTTGGCGCTACCAGAGGTTGGACACCCTCACCGGCGCGGGGGCGCAGCTGAACTGGGCCTCTCTGTGTGACCCGTGAATGCGGAGGACCCGGTGGTCCGCCACCGGGTCCTCTGTCCCTACGGCTGCACGGCCAGCCCCTGGCTCACAGGCCCGTGGGGTAGATGACGACGCGGTCCGAGCCACTCGTCGCGAAGAGCAGCCTGCCGTCGCGGGAGACGCGCATCCGGCCGTTTCCGAAGGCGTGGTTTCCGGTCCAGTCGAAGAGCCCCGTGCCCGGCTCGATGTCGCGCTGCTTCGTCAGGGTCGTGGCGCTGTACACATCGATGGACGGCGCCCGGTCGTTGTACGAGTACCACGCCAGATAGAACTCATCCGCGATGGGGCTGTAGACGGCGCCAATGGGCAACGTATCCGCGTACTGTCCCAGCGTGGTCTGCAGCTTGAGGGCACTGTCGTAGATGAAGAGGCCTCCGTAGGTCGGGACCGCGTACTGGGACGCCTGCCGGCTGACGGCGATCTCATAGACGAACCAGTCCGTACCCGAGCCAGCGAACGTCTGCGCATCAACCTTGAAGCGTCCCCATGCTCCGCTGGAGATGTTCGACTCCGCATAGGCAACCGTGGAGCCGTCTGCGGACGGGGCCAGCATGGTGTTCTGACGCACGTTCCTGATGGACCTGGCGGTGCCGTCCGTCAGGTTGACCTTGCGCAAGGGGACCGAGCCAGAGCCCCTGAAAGTGGACGAGACGAGGGCCTCGGTGGCGGACGTGTAGACCGCCGTGAACGTCCCCCCTTCGTAGAAGTCCAGGCTGAATTCGATCTTCTTCGACTCGCCGGTCGTGAGGTCGATCTGATGAATCCAGTTCTTGGTTTCGGTGTAGCCCGCATCTGCGACGAGGAGCCCATTTCCGTCGGGGGACAGGTCGATGCCGACGAAGGAGCCACCCGTGAGCAGCGGCGAATCGAATTGCCGCGTCACCAGGTTGTACACATGCACCAGACCACTGCCATTGGTCTCGCTGGTGGTGATGTACAGGAGATTGCGCCGGGCATCGTGGACCATGTCCCTGCGTCCGGTCACCTGGAGGGAAAGGGACGCGGGAGCGTCACAGACATCGTAGTCGCCCCACTGGCCCGTCTTGCACTCGCGGGACTGCCTGCCGAGAACACCGCAATGACGGGTCTCCACCGCCTCATCGGTGCAGACGTCCGCATCCATGCACGCCGACGCGGTCCAGGCGCCGGAGTCGCAGGTGCGACTCTGGGTGCCGCGGCCATTCGGCCCGCACACGAGCGAGTCCGAGGCACCGTCCACGCAGACATCCGGGTCCGCACAGGTCGTGGGCGTGCCCCACGCTCCTTGCGCGCAGGTCCGGCTCTGGGTGCCGCGACCGTTCAGCCCGCAGGAGGGCGAGTCCGAGGCACCGTCCACACACACATCCGGGTCCGCACAGGTCGTGGGCGTGCCCCACGCGCCCTGCGTGCAGGTCCGGCTCTGAGCGCCGCGGCCATTCAGCCCGCAGGTGAGCGCCTCAGTGGTGCTGTCCACGCACACGTCAGGGTCCACGCAGGCACCGGGCGCGCTCCACTTGCCCGCCTCACAGGTCCGGACCTGGGTGCCGCGGGCGTTCAACCCGCAGGCCAGTGATTCGGAAGCACCGTCCACGCACACGTCGGGGTCCGCGCAGGCACTGGGCGCGCTCCACTTGCCCGCCTCGCAGGTCCGGCTCTGGGTGCCGCGACCGTTCAGCCCGCAGGAGGGCGAGTCCGAGGCACCGTCCACACACACATCCGGGTCCGCACAGGTCGTGGGCGTGCTCCACCTGCCCGCCTCGCACGTGCGGCTCTGGGTGCCGCGACCGTTCAACCCACAGGCGAGCGATTCCGACGCGCCGTCCTTGCATTCGCCAGTGGGGTCCGAGCCGCAGGCTGCGAGCTGAACGCCGAGCAGGACGAGAAAGGCAATGTTTGCCCAACCCGAGAGGCGTCCCCTTCCCATGGCGAGGAATCCCCTCTCCCGGACAGCACCAGGACACGAGAACGGCTGTACAACATGATTGAAAACCATTGGCTGGCTCCCCCCTCTGGACACTGCGTCCGGGTCCCGATTGAACTCCGCGAGCCTGACCTCAGGCGCAGTACACAGCCATCTAGAACCCTGAGGAGGGTTGTCGCAAGAGTAATGGACATCCCGGACGATGACTGGAGGGCAGTCTGACAATCACCGTCCACCTCCGCGCGTGCCGGCTGTACCGAAGGTCAATTGAATGCGCACCCGCGGTGTCCGTGGCACTCCAGGCCACCGCCGGCATCTCGAAAACCCCCGACCATGCGCCTCCGATAATCCCTTGCGTCCGTATCAAAGGCGAGGAACGGCTCAGTACCCCACGTGCAGCCGTCCGGGAGGCAGCGCCGCCTCCATCCGCTTCACCTCCGGCTCCGGGACGCGGTCCAGCCCCAGCTTGAACTGCTTGAGCCGGGCGAGTGGCGCGAGTCCCCCCGGCAACGCGGACAGCTCCCCCTGGAAGAAGCCGGCGTGCGTCAGCGTCGACATCCGCCCAATCCCGTCCACCAGGACCTGGACCCGGCCCGGTGTCATCTTGAAGAAGCGCCAGAACCAGAGCTTCTTCAGCCGAGGCAGCCGCGTCAGCACCTCGGGGAAGCCCTCCAGCGCCATCGCGTCCAGATACAGCTCCTCCAGTGCCTCCAGCTCGCCGAACGCGTCTGGGAGCCGGGTGAGGTTGTTGCAGTAGCGGAGGCTCAACTTCTTCAGCGCGGGGAGGCGGCAGAGCTCCACCGGAAGCGACGTCAGCGGCAGGCTCTCCAGGCTGAGGTTCTTCAGTGCCTGCAGCTCGCCGATGCGCGGGGAAATCTCCGCGATGTCGTTGGTGTCCAGGTTGAGGCTCTCCAGCCCGGTGAGGGAGAAAACCTCCTCGGGGATGGCCTTCAGCTTCTTCTGCGCGAGCCCCAGTCGCGTCGCCTTCCCGCCCCGCGCCGCCTGCTCCTTCACGGCGGCGATGGCCTTCTCCACGGGGCCAAGCCGGGTGTCCGCCAGCAGGGGGCTCCCCGCTCGCAGCATCGTGAGGAGCCCCTTCCGGTCCACCGTCGAGTCGGTGACGTCGCCCTCGTCCTCGTCCTCCACGGTGAAGGCCCCCGGCAGGAGCGCCTCGTGCGGCTCCAGCTTCCTGCGGGGCTTCTCCGTCGCGGTGAGTTTGTCGCCCACGAGCGCGTCCACGTCCAGCGGGCCAAACACCCAGAGGTGGTGGTGCTGCTCGACGAGGGCGCGCGCCATCAGCCCACCGCCAACACAGAAGACGTCATCCCCATACGAGTCGCCGAAGAGCAGCCCCCGGATCCGGACGTTGCCCGCGATGAACATGGCGGAGAACGTCGCCACGTTCTCCGCTTCCAGATCTCCCAGCACCACCAGGAGGGTGTGGTCCGCCGCGTGGCCGTCCTCGAGCAGGCCCTTCAGCCGGACGCTGCCAGAGACAACGAGCGGCCGGGGGCCAATGACGAGCGAGTCGGCCTCCAGGTCTCCCTCGTGGAAGAGGACGCCCTTCTCGGAGACTCCCCGCCACCAGGAGGCCAGCTCGCGTCGCCATCCGGGCGTCCCCGCCGCTTCCACGTGGGCCCACACCTCTTGCGCGGAGGCATCCCTCCCCCAGTCCTGCTTCTCCACCATGTCCCGGTGCTCCCTTCCGGGAGCCATCACACCATGGAAGCGCCGCGAGGATCCCTCAGGAGCCCAGGAGGACCCGCGGCGCGACGTACAAGGGCAGGCGAAGACATCCAGCGCGAACGTCCGGCGCAGCAGTCCCGCTCAATCCAATCGCGGCGTGCGCTCCATCGTCGACTCCACCGTCATAGCCGGGGCCTCCACTGTCTTCGGACCAGGTATACGGCCTCACGTCTGCCCGGCTGCTGGAGGGGCGGCGTGTCGCGGACTACGTATGGAGCGGCCGGGGGAAGCTCGGTCCTCGTTGGGGCCACTGCCGCGCAAACCCCTTGAGCCACCTTCCCCGCGTCATGAGGGTGCCCTGGTCGCCTTCGGCCAGGAGGCCATACTGCCTGTCGAAGGTCTCGAACTCGTCCCGGCTGCCGTCCTGGAACTCGAACGTCACGAAGTAGGTGGCCCGGGCGTAGTAGCCGTCGCCCGTCTGCCGTTTGGCGACGACGCGCCCCTGCCGCGCGAGGTCGGGCTCGAGACGACGGCGACCGGAGGCGTAGAACAAGAGGGCCGCAAAGAACATGCAGGCGATGAGGAAGAGGGTGATGAGCGTTTCCATGGATTCTCCTCCGCAAGGCCTGTCCCTCGGGCCTGCTACTTTGGCAGCAACTAGAAGGTGAGGCCGGTCTTCTCGTTCTTGCAGTTGAGGTCCTCGAAGATGCGGGAGAGAGGCGTGGACTGGCTTCTCTCACCGGGCTTGCGGGTGCGCGCCCCCCGCGGTCTGTCCCTCAGGATTCCGTAGGCCGTTCCGTCCACCTGGCTGAACAGGCGCACGTCGCCCTTGTTGCCGGGGACTCCGTTGTTGAAGAAGGACTGCGCGTGGTCATCGATGAGGGAGGCCGCGCGCGGCTGGAGGCAGAGCCACGCCAGTTGCTTGGGCGAGGGGAGCCGTGCGACGGGGCGCAGGTCCTTCGGGATTGAGGCGTGACCGCGATGTGTGCGGGGCGTCGAGGGCGCCGGTCTCGTACCGCTGTGCATCAACCGGAGCAGCGTATCGGGACTCGTCGGCATGGCCAGTGGCGTGAGAAGCCTGGCTCCGGCTTCTGCTCCCGCCGTCATGCCCACCGCGCGCTGAGCCGTGGCGAGCCGATCAGCCAGGAGTCGAATACAACTCCTACATTCCCAGGAGTACTCGCCGCAACAGCCTCATGCTGGCACCGCCTGTCTCCTCGCTCTCGGATCACATGAAGTGCGGGAGAGCCATTTCCCCGAGCCAGGTGTACGAACCCTTTTGGCTGTGGCTCACGGATGATGCGGGTTTGTATGTCGCCAGGAGGCGCCCGTTCACGAGGCCCACCTCCCTCGCGTCGGTGCCGGACCAGGTGAAGCTCACGTCCTTTTGAGCCTCGGCGCCACGAGACTGGGGCAGGGATGGGCGGTTGAACGCCTGATGCGCCTTCGGGACCGCACGCGGCTCCACCAACCGATGGCTCCATCCGCCGGACGTGCCTCGAGGCGAGGAGGACTTCCTCGTTCGCCGCCACCCGCCTGGCCAGAAGCGTCTCCCCCTTGGCGGGGGTTTCCATGGAGGGAACGCAGGATGTGAACGCGAGCGGCGATGGGCGCACCTGGCCCCTGGCCGCCGCGCTGACAGGGAGGGAAAAACACATGGAGCCATCGAAGAGAGTCTCTTGTCCACGCGCGCTTGCCAGTCCGCTGACGGCGTTGGTGCTCGCCTTGGCGGCGGTGGTGCTGATGGCGCCGATTCCGCCGGATGATCCCGCCAGGGACTACTCGGAGCGCATCTTCATCGGCCAGTTCAACATGGCGGGTGGAGCCGATGAGTACGCTGGCGCTGGCCGCAAGGCGCCCGAAGCCCTGGTGCGAAGCATCAAGGGTCGCAGCCCCGAGCTGGCATTTGTCACCATCAACGAAGGCTGCAAGGACTGGTTGGACTACCTGGACGAGCAACTGCCTGACTACAACGTGCAGTTCGACCCTGTCCTCAAGAGCGACGACAAGGGCAATCTCCAACTGCAGCCATGTAAACATGGTTCCCTGTTCGGCAACGCCATCATCTATCGGAAGAACTTCTCCGACCTCCAGATGAAGTCATATGACTTGCAGAGCGGCCCGAACCGCGAGCAACGCAGGATGCTGTGTCTGAACTCGGATTCGAGACGTCTGGTTGTCTGTGCGGTCCATCTCGTCAACGGTGGGGAAAACAGGGAACAGCGAGAGCGGGAGGCGGAGCGGGCGAGAAGTGTGCTGGCCGAGAACTACGCGGGCTACACCGTGATGCTCGGCGGCGACCTGAATGACGTGCCTGGGTCCGAGGCGCTGAGCAGCTTCTATCTCTCTGACTACGGACAGGGCGCGCACGGGGCGTTCAAGGAAGTCGACAGCCCCTGCGGGGATGACATCAAGGAGCGCGATTTCTGCCGCGACGGCGAGTACACTCACGGCGAGTTACCGAATTTCGGGGGCCCGTTCGGCGAGGTGCCGAGGGACCAGTTCGGCGGCATCAATGAGAAGTTCGACTATCTCTTCGTGAGCCCCGAGGTCACCGTTCACGACGCAGATGTCACCAAGTCGCTCTACTCCGACCACGACCCGCTCTGGGCGGATGTAACGGTTACCTACCCCCATGGGGAGCATCGCAGCTCTCCACCGGCACAGCCTCCCCCGG
>NZ_RAWC01000317.1:0-7699 GCF_003611685.1 Corallococcus sp. CA049B
GGGCGGGGGCCTCATCCTCGGAGGCGGGCCTGCGCACGACGGGCGTGGGAGCCGGCGTGCTCGTGTCGTCTTCCTCCACTTCCACCGGCCGGCGCACCACCGCCGTCGCTCCGGAGGAGCCATCCTCGGCGGCGCGGGCCTCCGAATCCGAAGCTCCGGCGGCGCCGTCCCCGCTGAGCTCCTTCAAGCCGAGGGCCTTCACCAGGGGGCTCGTCACCATCTCCGTGGGCGGAGCCGGCTCCGAGCCACGGCCCCCCAGCGGCTCCGGCTCGTGGTCCGTCACAGGAGAGGAGGGGAGCGTCGTCTTCGCGGTGTCGTCGGTCTTCTGGGGCGCGGCCTCCGGCTCCGGAGGCGGCGTGGCTTCCCTGCTCGCGGGGGCCGGAGCGGCGTTGGCGGACTCGCGCAGCGGCAGGCCCATGACCATGGGCACCTCGTCCGGCCGCATGTCCGGCTCGGTCTTGACGAGCCGGGTGTCCATCCCGTCGTCCAGGGCCATGCCCATCACCACGGGCGCGTCCTCCGCGCCATCCTTCGCGGGGGGCGGGTCTGCTTCGTCGGACCCGGCCTGGACGGCGGGCTTCGCGGGCGGCTTGGGCGCCGGCGCGGGCTGGGACGCCTCCGGCATGCCCAGGCTCGCGAGCCTGTTCGTGGGCGTGCCCGTCATCGTGACGTCGGGCGGCTCGCTGGCGGCTTCGACCGGGACGTGGCCGCGCTTCTCCAGCAGCGAGTCGTAGAGGTCCAGCAGCTGGCCCCGGATGAGGCCCGCGTCCAGCACCTTCTCCGCGAACGCGCGCCCGGCCTTGCCCAGCGCCACGCGGCGGGGCACGTCGCGCGCCAGGTCCAGGATGCGCTCGGAGAGGGCGCGGGCGTCCCCCGGAGGGAAGAAGATGGCCGCGTCCTTCGGAATCAGCTCGCGGGTGACGGGCAGGTCCGCGGCGATGACCGGACGGCCGGCGGCCAGGTACTCGGAGACCTTGGCCAGCGGTCCGCCCTGGAGCCGGTTGCGCTCCGAGTCGTCCAGCGGCAGCACGCCCACGTCCGCCAGCGCCAGCACCTTCACCAGGTCGTCGTGCGCGACGGGCGGCTGGAAGTCGACCTTCTCCTTGATGCCCAGGTCGTTGACCAGGTCCTCCAGGTGGGGCTTCCAGTCCGGATGGTGCGCACCCACCAACGTCAGGCGCACGTCCACCTGCTGGGCCGCGAGCGCGGTGGCGCGCAGGAGGGTGGGCAGGCCCTGCCAGCCCACGTGGCTGCCCAGGTACATCATTCTAAGCGGCGAGCCGTCCGGGGCCCCGAGCACCTCCGGGTCGTACGGCTTCAGGTCCACGGGCGCGCGAATCGTCCGCAGCTGGTCCTCCGCCGCGCCCAGCCCCTGGATGAACGCGCGCGTCGTCTGCGAGCCGGTGACGACGAGGTCCGCGTTCATCAGGCAGAACAGCTCCTGGCGGCGGATCTTCGACAGGAAGCGGCGGTCGCCGTCCGTCTGGGGATGGGTGTAGCGCAGCTCCTGGGACGGGAACGTCTGCGCCTCATAGATGAGGCGGTAGCCGTAGTCCGCCTTCAGCTCGCACAGCGCGTACCCGCCGAAGGGGTCCGTGAAGTGGGCGAGGGCGTAGTCCTCGCTTTCGAGCTGCCGGCGCACGGCCCGTTCAAAGGACTGGATGCGCGACGCCAGGTCCCCGGAGCCTACCGGGACGCGGAGCAGCCGGGCGCCCTGGTACTTCTCGATATGGGAGTGGTCGGGCGTCTTCGCCGACAGCACCACCACGGAGAAGCGATCAGGCAACGCCTTCAGATACTCGGTCAGTCGGCGTGAGGAGCCAGACGGGCCGGGGATGACGTCAAAGCTGCACAGGAGAAGTCTGGGCAGGTCGCTCAAGCGGTCGCAGGATACTTGGACAGGGGTGAGGTGTCATCGGGCGTGACGGATGAAGAAGGGGGTCGGCGGAACAACACATCCCGTGACGGATGCGTTGACCCCCTGTATGCCGCGTCATAACGAGGCGAGGTGTCCATGGATGAGCGGAAGGGCGTCACCGTGAGCTACCTGCGACAGCTGGCCCGGAAATATCTCCGGGAGGGAGCTGGCGTGTCCCGCGGGCGGGAGTTGGTCACCTCGCTGGCCGAGCGCATTCCCGCCCTGGGGCGGCTCGCGCGCATGGCCGGCCTGGCGACGTCCCGGCGCGGCTCCGGTGCCGTGGGCGGCGAGGAGCGGGCCCTGGATTCCGGCCCGGCGGATTCCCGCTCCGACAAGGGCTCGACGTCCGGGTCCGTCCCCCTGCCTCCGCCCGAGAGCGCCGCCGCGCCGCAGGCACGAGAACTTTCCGAGGAGCCCATCACGGAGCCCAGCGGTGGCCCCAGAACGCGGCCCGCTCGCGTGGTGACGTTCCCCGCCCGCGCGAAGACGCGCCGCGACCTGGACGACGAAGACGACACGCTGTCCCTGGCTCCCGAGGCTCCCACGCCGCGCCCGTCGAGCGCTCCCGGGGAGGACGCGCCCGCCGCCGCGAAGCCCGCGCCCGCGAGCGAGCCGCCGCATGCCGCCGAGCCCCTGGTGGAGGGGTTCTTCGTGACGAAGATGGCGGGAGAGAAGGAGGCGCGCCGCCACCACCTCTTGGAGGAGCAGGCGCCGCGCCTGCCTCCGGCGGACGCGTCACCCGAGCGGAACGAGCACCTGGCCATGCTGCCCCTGGACTACCAGGATGACGCGATGGTGCTGCTCGCGAGGGATCCGCACACGCTCTTCGTCTTCTGGGACTTCAGTGAGGCGAGCCGGAGCCGGGCGCTGGACGAGCTGCCGGCGCCGCGCGCGGTGCTGAAGGTGTTCGACGGCGAGGGCGTGTCGCGCGAGGTGGACTTCGCGCTGGAGTCGCGCAGCTTCTATCTGCAGGGCATGACGCCCGGACGCACGTACCGGGTGGAGGCGCACTTCGTCGGTTCGGATGGCCGGTCGCGCCGCATTGGACATTCGTCCAATCGGGCCACGCTGCCGCCCGCGGGGCCGTCGGCGGACACGTCCATCCGGTTCCTGCGCATGCCGCCTCCTCCGGTGGTGGACCGGCTGCGCGAAGCGGTCCCCTCGGCGGCGTCCGCGCGGGTTCCTCGGGTGGAGGAGCGCGAATACGTGACCTGGCGCCGGGTGCGGTTGCCAGGGAGCGCCGGGTTGGTGGACGTGCCGGAGGTCCACCGCGAGCGCACCGAGGCCTATGTCGATGCGCCGCGCGTCCCCGGGGCTTCGGACCAGCGCTACGTGGAAGAGGCGTATCTGGAGAGCGCGCCGCGAGCGCCTGGGGCGTCGGACCAGCAGTATGCGCGCGTGGGGGAGGCGACGCTCGGTGAGGGCGCGGTGCTGGCACCGTCTCGTGCGCCCGGGGCCTCGGATCAGCGCTATCTGGCCGTGGAGTTGGCTCCGGGCGCTTCGGACCAGCGCTATGACGTGGCGTCTCCGTATCTGGAAGTCCCGCGCGCACCGGGTGCTTCAGAACAGCGCTACGACGTGGCGTCTTCGTATCTGGAGGTGCCGCGCGCGCCGGCCGCGTCGGAGCAGCGGTACGGTGAGGCGCTGCCGGGTGGCGTTTCGGAGTACCGCTATCTGGAGGTGCCCCGTGCACCGGGCGCTTCGGACCAGCGGTACGTGGCGGGAGGGCAGGGGACCCAGGATTGGCAGCGTGCGCCGGGGACTTCGGACCAGCGCTACCTGAGCGTGCCTCGTGCCGCAGGGGCTTCGGACCAGCGGTATCTGACCGTGCCTCGCGCGGCGGGCGCTTCGGACCAGCGGTACCTGACCGTGCCGCGTGCGGCGGGCGCTTCGGATCAGCAGTACCTGACGGTGGACCGCGCCACGGGCGCTTCGGATCAGCAGTACCTGACGGTGCCCCGGGCGGCGGGCGCTTCGGATCAGCGCTACCTCTCCGCGGATCACGCCACGGGCACTTTGGATCAGCCCGGCGCGGCGCGTGCGGCCGGGGGCTCGGATGACTGGTCCCCGGAATCGCCGCGTCCACGAGGTGCCGTGCTTGAAGCGCGAGACCTTTCGTCATCGCGTCCCGCCGAGACCTCGACGCCGGTGGGAGCCGAGGCTCCGGTCCCGTCCGGCGCATCGACCCAGGATGCTGCCTCCACGGATTCGTGGCGGCCCACGGAGCCTCCCAGGGACCCTTGGGCCTTGAGCGTGGCGCGCGGTCCCTCCGCGTCCGAACAGCGTGCCCTCGACAAGGCCCGCGAGGCCGCGCGACGGGCCGCACTGGCCTCCGTGTCCGTGAGCCCCTCGCCCGTGCAAGTCGAGGCTCCGACGGCTCCGTCTCCGAAGGTGGAGCCTCCGACCGCCGCGCCTCCGAAGGCGGCCCAGAACCCACCGGAGCCCAAGCCCTCGGGCTCCAAGTCCTCCAAGTCCCGGCCGTCGCGCCGTGGACGGAAGTGAACCCGCACGGCCTCTCCGACCGACCTATGAGCCTGGGCTCCCTCGCGCTGGTCCTTCACGCGCACCTGCCGTTCGTCCGCCACCCCGAGTACGAAGACTTCCTCGAAGAGGACTGGCTCTACGAGGCCATCTCCGAGACGTACCTGCCGCTCTTGCGCGTGTTCGACAGACTGGTCGAGGACCGCGTCCCCTTCCGGGTGACGATGACGCTCTCGCCCACGCTCGTGTCGATGCTCAACGACGACCTGCTGCGGGAGCGCTACGCCCGTCGGCTGGACTCGCTCTGCGAGCTGGGCGCCCGCGAGGTGCACCGCACCCGGGATGACGCCACCTTCCACCCGCTGGCCGTCTTCCACCGCGACCACTTCGAATCGCTGCGGCTCGCGTACCACAACCACTACCGGCGCGACCTGGTGGCGGCGTTCCGCAGGCTCCAGGACTCCGGCCACCTGGACATCCTCACCTGCAACGCGACCCACGGCTTCCTGCCGCTCATGCAGCAGACGCCGGAGGCCGTGCGCGCGCAGGTGACGGTGGCCGCGAACCACTACCGCCAGAACTTCGGCCGCGACCCCGCCGGCATCTGGCTGGCCGAGTGCGGCTACTACCCGGGCCTGGAGCGCATCCTCTCCGCCGAGCGCATCCGCTACTTCTTTGCGGACACGCACGCGCTCACGGACGCCACGCCCCGCCCGCTGCACGGCCCCTACGCGCCCATCTTCACCGAGCCGGGCGTCGCGGCCTTCGCGCGCGATCCGGAGAGCAGCCAGCAGGTCTGGAGCACCGAGCACGGCTACCCCGGCGACCCCGTCTACCGCGAGTTCTACCGGGACATCGGCTGGGACCTGGACCTGGACTACATCCGGCCCTTCATCCAGCCCACCGGCGACCGCAAGAACACCGGCTTCAAGTACTTCCGCATCACCGGCAAGACGAACGACAAGCAGCCCTACGACCCGGCCGCCGCCCGCGAGCGCGCCTGGGTCCACGCGGGCAACTTCCTCTTCAACCGCGAGCGCCAGTTCGAATACCTCGCGTCGCGCATGGGCGGACGCAAGCCCGTGGTCGTCGCGCCCTATGACGCGGAGCTCTTCGGCCACTGGTGGTTCGAGGGTCCCCACTTCATCGACGCCCTCATCCGCCAGGCCGCGCGCAACCCCAGCCGCCTCACGCTCATCAGCCCGCTGGACGACCTGCGCGAGCACCCGGAGAACCAGGTGGCCACGCCGCCCATGTCCTCCTGGGGCGCGGGCGGCTACGCGAACATGTGGCTGGATGGGACCAACGACTGGATCTACCGGCACCTGAACCACGCCGCGCGGCAGATGGTGGAGCTGGCCCGGGACTTCCCGGACGCGCCGTCCCTCAAGCGCCGGGCGCTGAACCAGGCCGCGCGCGAGCTGCTGCTGGCGCAGTCCTCCGACTGGGCCTTCATCATGAAGACCGGCACCATGGTGGACTACGCCGTGCGCCGCACGAAGGAGCACCTGCAGCGCTTCCTGCGCCTGCACGACCAGGTGCGCGCTGGAACCGTTGACGAGCCGTGGCTGTCCCACGTCGAAGGCCGCGACAACCTGTTCCCCGAGCTGGACTACCGCGTCTACCGGCCCGGTTGAGCGGTCCGGGAACAGGCGGCCGGGCTGGGGGTTCACCTCCCGTCACCGGACACTGTCGTTCCGGTTGCGGGGCTTCGTTTCCGCTTTAGGTTGAGGAAATCCATGACCCACACGCTCCCTCCGTTCCGTCGCAAGCTCGTGGCCGCCGTGCTGGTGCTGGCATCGCCCACGCTCGCCCTCGCGCAGGCTCCTGCTCCCAAGCCGCCCGCGCCCCAGACGCAGCCGGCGGTCACCGGTCAGGCCGGCAACCTCCAGCCCGCCACGCGTGAGGCCCAGTCGCTGGCCTCGCTGGCGCCCCTGGTGGAGTCGGTGAAGTCCGCCGTGGTGAACGTGGACGTGCAGGCCCGTCCCGAAATGCCGGAGGGCATGGAGGACAACCCCCTCTTCGACCGGTTCTTCGGAGGCAACGGGCGGGGCCGCGGCGGACGCAGCGAGCGCGAGCAGATCCGCCAGGGCGCCGGGTCCGGCTTCATCATCGACCCCAAGGGCCTGGTGCTCACCAACAACCACGTCATCGAGGACGCGGTCACCATCACCATCCGCCTGGACGACGGCCGTTCGTTCACGGGCGAGGTGGTGGGGCGCGACCCGCTCACCGACGTGGCCGTGGTGAAGATCAAGGAGAAGGTGGATCAGCTCCCCTCCGTGAAGCTGGGGGACTCCGACGCCGTGCGCGTGGGCGACTGGGTGCTGGCCATCGGCAACCCGTTCGGCCTGGCCTCCAGCGTGAGCGTGGGCATCCTCTCCGCGCGCGCCCGTGAAATCGGCGCCAGCGTGTACGACGACTTCCTGCAGACGGACGCGGCCATCAACCCCGGCAACTCCGGCGGCCCGCTCTTCAACATGAAGGGCGAGGTGGTGGGCATCAACACCGCCATCGTCGGCGGCGGCACGGGCATCGGCTTCTCCGTGCCCAGCAACCTCATCAAGGCGCTCCTGCCGCAGCTGGAGAAGGAGGGCGCCGTCACCCGCGGCTGGCTGGGCGTGGGCATCCAGCCCCTCACGCGCGAGCTGGGCCAGGCGCTGAAGCTGTCGGTGAGCGAGGGCGCCATCCTCACGCAGATCACCCCCGACTCCCCGGCGGCGAAGGCCGGGCTCAAGCCGGACGACGTGGTGGTGGCCGTGGACGGCAAGCAGGTGCGCTCGGACAGCGATCTGACCCGCACCGTGGCGCTCAAGAAGCCCAGCTCCGTCGCGACGCTGACCCTCTACCGCGACGGCAAGAAGCAGGACGTCAAGGTGACCATGGGCACCCGGCCGGACCTGGAGGGCCTGTCCAAGAAGAAGCCGGGGGCCACCGACGAGCAGGACAGCTCGCGCCGCGTGGGCGTGTCCCTACAGGACCTGGATGCCCGCACGGCGTCCCAGGCGGGCTTCACCGAGCGCGCCGGCGCGCTGATTACGGACATCGTCCCGGGCTCGCCCGCGGACCGCGCGCAGCTGACGCCGGGCATGCTGGTGGTGGAGGCGAACAAGAAGCCCATCGCGAGCGCGAAGGAGCTGGCCGCGGCCATCCGCGCCGCGCCCAAGGGCAGCACGCTGCTCTTGCGCGTGGCCGGCCCGGGTGGCGGACGCCTGCTGCGCGCGCTGACCGTGCCCTGAGCGATGAGCGTCAACTACGTCTCGTTGGGTGACAGCACGGCGGTGGGGGTGGGGGCGTCGC
>NZ_RAWC01000318.1:0-7664 GCF_003611685.1 Corallococcus sp. CA049B
GCGGGGGCTCGGGGGCGGCGGATCCGGACCTCCAGGAGTACGCCGACGCGCTCCAGGTGCTGGACGAGAACTGGGACACCTTCGACACGGCGAAGGGGACGAAGGACGGCAAGGTGACGATGGCGGACCTGGAGGCGGTGCTGGACAGCCCGGCGGCGTCCTCCACGCTCAAGCGCGCCGCGCAGTTCTTCACGGACCACCCGGAGTACTGGCACCGCCTGGAGATGGCGGCGAGCGGCGGCCGGGACGGCGTCACCAGCTGGCAGGACCTGGACTCGGAGCTGGCCTCGGTGACGAAGCCGTCGAGCGGAGGCGGCCGGAGCACGGGCGGCTCGCGGGCGCGCGACATCGTGGACAACCCGAACATGAGCATCGAGCAGAAGGTGCAGGCCCTGCTCATGGGCATCACCGAGGACACCGACGAAGAGCTGCTGGACGTGATGAACGAGATGGCCAGCGCCCGCGAGGAGCGCGCCACGTTGGGCACCAGCGACTCGGACAAGGCGCGCGGCGCGAAGCTGGACACGAGCATGAAGGAGCTGGAGCTGCGGCTTCAGACGCTGATGGAGAAGCGCAAGGCCATGTTCGACCTGATGAGCAACATGTCGTCGAAGTTCAACGAGATGGCGAAGACGGCCATCTCCAACCTGCGCAGCGCGTGAGGGCCGCCATGGGACGCATCATCAAGCACGAAGGCGGCGAGGGACTGACGATGGAGACCGGAACGGCGCGCAGGCTGAAGGCGTTCGCGCGGGGGGAGACGACCTGGGCGGAGGTGGAGGGGATGACCTTCGAGGAGGCGAAGGCCATCGCGCAGGTGGGCTGCGACCTGGCGGCGGCGGGCCGGCTGGAGGAGGCGCGCATCCTCTTCGAGGGGCTCGTGGAGGGGAACCCGAAGGACTCCGCGGCGCACGCGGCGCTGGGCACCGTGTACCAGAAGCTCGGGAGGGTGGAGGACGCGCTCACCGAGTACACGCACGCGCTGAATGGAGACCCGCGCAACCCCGTGGCGCTGACGGGCCGGGGCGAGCTGCACCTGCGCCGGGGCGAGCGGCAGGGCTTCACGGACATCGCCAACGCGGTGGAGGTGGACCCGCATGGCGAGACGTCCGCGGGCCGCCGCGCGAAGGCCCTGGTGAAGGCCATCACCCTGGTGGCGGTGGAGAAGCTGAAGGAGGGCGCTCCGCCGACGTGAGGCGTTGACGGGAGAGACGTTTCAAGACGGATGTGCCACCGGACAGTTGGGGAGCGGTCCGGGGGCGGCCGGCCGGAGGGTGGGCCTGGATGGCGAGGGGGAATGGCGTGGAGGCCCATCCACCGGCGGCTTCTTGAAACTGACTTCAGGGCGTGTCGAGCGCGGTGAGCCGTTCCCCGATGGGGGGATGGCTCATTCCCTTGAGCACGACCCAGCGGGGAGGCTCGGGGTCCATCTTGTTCACCCGGGCGGCCTTCACCAGCATGCGGCGGAAGGCGCCCGGGTCGCCGGTGAGGTTCAGGCCATAGCGGTCCGCCTCGCGCTCGCGCTCGCGGGAGAGCGCCCCGGCCACGGGGGCCGAGAACGTGATGAGGAGGAACACCCCCAGGGAGATCATCGGCAGGGTGCGGATGTCGCCCGAGCGCTGGACGCCCCACCAGCCCCGGCGGGCGGACAGGCGCAGCAGCTGGTCGATGAGGAAGAGCAGGGCCAGCACCGCGAGTGACGAGAAGATGCGGCCGGGCCAGCGGGGCTCGTTCACGTGGCCCGCCTCGTGCGCCACCGCGGCCAGGATTTCGTCCTCCGCGAGCTCACTCAGGATGACGTCGTTGAGGACGATGGTGCGCGTGGGGCCCTGGCCGGCGAAGTACGCCTGGATGCGCTTGGACTGCACGGACGTCTTCTCCACCACCACGTCGGAGAAGGTGATGTCCGCCTTGCGCATGAGCTCGGTGATGCGCGAGCGCAGCGGCCCCTCCTGCAAGGGCGTCTGGTCGTAGTAGAGGCGGGCGCGGTACGGGTCCAGGGCGGAGGCCACCAGCATCAGCAGGGCCACGGGCACGCCCAGCACCAGCCACCACCGGCGCACGCGGCGGGCCAGGCCATACAGGCCGACCACGAGCGCCGTCAGGGCGATGGCGCCCACGAGGGTGCCCTTGAACCACATCCACGCGAAGGTCGCGGGCGTGTCGTTGGACAGGCCGTGCCGGTGCTCCAGCACGTAGAAGAAGTACACGGTCGCGGGGGCGTAGAGCAGCTGGGTGGCCAGGTCGATGAAGAGCGCGAAGAGGAGCGCGGCCCCCCAGCCGGGCTCGCCCCACAGCCGGTCCATGGCGCTGAAGAAGGCGCGGCTCACCGGGGCGTTGCGCAGCCTTCCTCCAAACCCGCGCTCCAGCGCCGCCGCCGCGGCCGTCGCTCCCCGGTACACGGGCCGCACGAGCACGGCCAGGATGAGCGCCGACAGGGCCAGCCGCACCAGCGGGTCCACCGCCGCCCGGATGTAATAGGGCTGGTGGTAGGCGTGGATGTCGGCGAGCTGCTCCGGGGTGAAGAGCGGTTCCATGGCCGGAGGGGGGCGCTAGCGGTGCTTCGCGCCCGCGTTGGAGGCGGGCATGGGCACGGAGACCTCGTCCGATTCCGCGTCGGCGTCCGCGTCCGCGAGCAGGAGCGACTTCACCTTCTCCAGGCTCTGGCGGGTGCGGTCCACGAAGGCGTTCTGCGAACCGATGCGCTCCGCGGCCTCCAGCGTGCGCTCGTAGATGTTGATGGACTTGGTGAGCAGCACGCGGATCTTCTTGCGCAGCTCCTGGCGGTAGACCTCCGCCTCCTCGGCGTTGAGCTCCGGGGGCGTGGGCGAGTTCACCATGTGCTCGTGGAGGTTTTCGTACAGGGCGCCAATCTGCGCGCCCGCGGCGGTGGCCCAGTAGCCGTTGCCCACGCGGATGGCGCGCAGGTAGTGGCCCTGCGCGGACAACAGCAGCTCCGCCTTGTAGTTGAGGTCCTGCGCCAGCCCGTCACTGCCCCGGCTGGCCTCCAGCTTCACCGCCTCGTAGTGCAGCCGGTAGATCTCCCCCACGAAGAAGTGCGCCTGCGCGGGGAAGTAGTCCTCCACCTCCGCCTTGTCCGGCAGGGCGTCATACGCGGCCAGCGCCTTGCGCAGCGTCGCTTCCGCGTCGTCGGTGCGGCCGGCCTCCACCTGGCAGATGCCCTGCTGCACCTGGGCCTCGATGCGGCGGCCCGCGGGCAGGTCCGCGCGCGAGGCCAGCGTCGTCAGGAGCTTCACCGCCTCCTCGTAGCGCTCCAGGTGGTAGAGCGTCTCCGCCACGCGGAAGGACGCGTCCAGCGCGTCGCCCTGGCCCTTCTGGGGCTCCGCCAGCTCGGAGAAGCGCCCGTAGGCGTCGTCCCACTCCTTGAGGCGCTGGTGCGCGAGGCCCGCGCTGTAGAGGGCCTGCCGGCGGTGCGGGCTGTTGGGGTGGAAGTCCGCGAGCCGGCCGAAGTAGCGCGCCGCCTGCTTGAAGTCGTTGGCGGCGAAGGCGGAGGTGCCGCCCGCGAAGAGCTCCTCGTCGTTGAGCTTGTCCAGCTCCAGGTCCGCCGTCACCGTGACGGGGTCGAACTCCACGACCTGCTTGTTCGCCGTGGCGTCCGGCTTCCCCGCCGCGCCCGTGGTGCGGCAGCCCGTGAGCGTCAGGCCCAGGCCCAACACGCCCACCCACAGCCACCGCCGGGCGACTCCGGCTGACTCCATCCGCTTCCTGCCGTGCATGCAGCTCGCTCCCATCCGGTGCGCCCACGTCACCCGGTGCGGCCCCGGACATCGACACCCCGGAGACCCGCCAGGTTCCCGGAAGTGCTTTCAGAGGCCGCCAGTCTAATGCGGGAAGGCCTCCGGTGCCTTGTCGCCCGTCCGCCCGGCATGAACGCCCCCTCGCGCCGGAAATGCCCGGCGGCTCCACGGCTGGGGCGCGTCACGCGGGGTGGGGGAGGGCGCTCAGGCGAGGACGTCGTCGCCCAGGAGGTAGCGGCCGGTGCCCCACAGCGCGGTGAGGTCGTGCACGTCCAGCCCGAAGCGCGGCACCTGGATGAGGGGCGTGCCCGGACAGGCCTCGCGCAGCTGCGCCATGCCCTCCAGGTCCTGCTGCGCCAGCACCTGGAGCTCGCGCAGCGTCTCCTCCACCTTCGCGCGGCGGGTGGGCGTCAGCGTGGCCGCGTCCGCCCACTGCGCCGGGGTGGGCAGCGGGTGCACGCGGTTCACCACGATGGCCGTCATCTCCATGCGGTTCTGCTTGAGCAGCTGGTGGAAGTGGATGGCCTCGTCCAGCCGCTCCGGGTTGGGGCTCGTCACCAGCACGAACCCCGTCGTCTTGTCCTCCAGCAGCTCGCGCACGCCGCGGGCGCGCTCGCGGAAGCCCTCGTTCATGGAGGAGAGCGTCAGCATGAAGGAGGACAGCTCCTGGAGCATCTCCGTGCCGGTGAAGCGCGACAGCGCGCGCGTCACGTAGCTGCCGCCCAGGTTGAAGAGGGACAGGCCCACCTTGCCCGCCTTCAGCGCGGGCGTGAGCAGCCACTTGGCCGCTTCGTTGTCCAGGAAGTCCAGCACCCGGTTGGGCGCGTCCAGGAAGTCCAGCGCGTGCGCGGTGGGCGGCGTGTCCAGCACCACCAGCTCGTAGTCCGTGCTGCGGCGCAGGTCCCAGACCTTCTCCATGGCGATGTATTCCTGGCTGCCCGCCAGGGCCGTGGAGAGGGACTGGTAGAAGCGGTTGGCGAAGATGCGCTCGCGCTGCTCCGGCGGGGCCACGCGGGTGATGAGGTCGTCCCAGGTGGCCTTCATGTCCAGCATCATCGCGTGCAGGGCCGCCCTGGGCTTCACGCCCAGGCCCTCCAGCACGGACGCGTGCACCTCCGCCTCCTCGTTGCCCAGGCCGGACAGGCCCAGGGAGTTGGCCAGGCGCTTCGCCGGGTCGATGGTGCACACGATGCTGGGCCGGCCATCCACCGCCGCGCGCAGCGCGAGCGTCGCCGCCACCGTCGTCTTGCCCACGCCGCCAGAGCCCACGCAGATGAGCACGCGCTTGTTCGCGAGCGCCGCTTGCAGCGCCGTCATGCTCCCGTGCCTCCCGTCACCATCGCGTTCAGGTGCCCCATCACCGTCTCCACCGCGTCCCGTCCGAAGCGCGGCACGAACAACCTGGGCACCGTGTACACCGGCGCGTGGAGGTTGCGCTCCAGCTTCGTGCCCGCGAGCACCGCCTGCGACGCGCGGTCATGGTGCGCCTGGGCCACGCGCAGGAGCTCCGGGTGGCCCGCGAGCGCCTCCAGGTCCGCCTCCGTGAAGCGCTCAGGGAAGGCCTGGTTGAGCACCGCCGCGTGCGTGCGGATGTGCACCTTGTCCCTCAGCGCGCCGTGCAGCTCCAGCGCCTCGTTCACCGGCATCTCCTCCGGCAGCGCCACCAGCACCGCGGCGGTGACGGAGGGGTCCACCAGCAGGTCGCGCATCTTCAGCGCCTCGCGCGTCATGGGGCCCGGCGGCACCGTCTGCAGGAGCACCTGCGGCACGCTCAGGAAGGAGATGGCGTGGCCGGTGGCGGGCGCGTCCAGCACCAGCGTGTCGTACTTCCAGCGGCCGTCCGGCAGCTTCTCCTGGAGGTGGAACAGAATCTTCCCCAGCAGCACCAGCTCCTGGAGCGACGGGATGAAGCGCAGGAAGTAGCGCACCAGCCGGTTCTCGAAGACCGTCTTGTAGAGGGTCTCGAAGCGCAGGACCATCAGGCCGTACTCGCGCATGGCCTCCTGGGGGCGCACGTCCACCGCCCAGAGGTTCTCCTCCAACAGCTTCACCTCCGGGCCCGCTTCGGGCAGCTCCAGGATGCGGCTGACGCGCTCCTGGGTGTTCACTTCACACACCAGGGTGCGCCGGCCGGCGCGCACCGAGGCCAGGGCCAGGGCGGCGGCGACGGTCGTCTTCCCCACGCCCCCCTTGCCAGAGACGATCCACAGGCGTTTGTCGAGCAGTCCGGCCATAGAGGGCGCGCGAACCGTAGGGATGGGCTCCCGGAGAGTCAACGAGAGTCCACGAGCGGAAATCCCCATTGTTCCCCTGCTTGACACGTCGCGTTGGCCCCTCCCAGAGTGCGGCGTCCTCTTCCTGACGTCCCGCCTGTCCCGACGGCCGAGAGGCCTGTTTCGCGGTGGACCGGACCTGAACGGTTCCAAGACCATGCTCAAGAACAACCCGGTGATGAAGAAGCTCGTGGAGACGGGCGAGGAGCGCGTGGGCAAGCTCGCGCAGCAGCTGCTCTCCAACGAGAAGTTCGTGGCGGCGGTGCAGACGCTGGTGTCCCGCTCGCTCGCGGCGAAGGGGACGCTGGACGCGGCGCTGCGCACGGCGCTGTCCGCCATGAACCTGCCGTCCACGGCGGACCTGGAGCAGCTGCGCTCGAAGGTGGACGACCTGGAGAAGCTGCTCGCGTCCGTCGAGGGCAAGGTGGACACGTTGGTGTCGAACACGTCCTCGAAGAAGAAGGGGTAGGGCGCGGCACGCCCTCAAAGGCCATGCGGCGCATCGCGTTCATCAACGAGAAGGGCGGCACCTGCAAGACGACGCTCGCGGTGAACACCGCCGCGTGGCTCGCGCTGGAGCAGCGCCGCCGCGTGCTGCTGGTGGACCTGGACACGCAGGGCCACGCGGGCAAGTCACTGGGGCTGGACGTGCGCACGCTGCCGCGCAACGTCTTCCACCTGCTCACCGACCCGGAGGTGTCCCTGGCCTCCGTGGTGCGCCCCACGGGCGTGAGCGGGCTGGACGTGGTGCCCGCGTACAAGGAGATGGCGGACTTCCCGGTGGTGGTGGCGCAGGATCCGCGGCGCGCGCACCGGCTGGCGGACCGCATGCGGGAGGCGCAAGGCGCGGGCTACGACATGGTGCTGTTCGACGCGCCTCCGTCCATGGGGCTCACCACGCGCAACATCCTGGTGGCGGCCACGGAGGTGGTGGTGCCGGTGGCGCTGACGTACCTGGCGCTGGACGGGTGCGCGGAGCTGGCGGAGACGGTGCGCCAGGTGGGCGAGGCGGAGGGGCGGCAGGATTTGCGCGTCACCCGGGTGGTGCCCACGCTGTACCGCAAGACGGCGCTGGCCACGGCCATCCTGGAGCGCCTGCGGGCGTACTTCCCGGACGCGCTCGCCGCCACGCCGCTGGGCTACAGCGTCAAGGTGGACGAGGCGCAGAGCCACGGGAAGACCATCTGGGAGTACGCACCCCAGAGCCCGGGGGCGCGGATGCTCGCGGCCATCGCGGCGGAGATTGACGGCGGGGCCCCTCCAGCGAAGCGGAAGCGGACCCGGCCGAAGGTGGCCTGAGCGCCTTGCGCCCGCTTCCTCACGGGCGCCACGGCGTTCAGGCACGGGTGCTTCAGGACGCGCTCGGGTCCTTCTTGTCGCCCTTCTCCACGGCGTCGAGCTTCTTCTCCAGCTCCTCCAGCCGCTGCGCGAGCGCCTGCATGTCGCGGCCCAGGGCGGGCAGGTTGCCGGTGAGGTTCTCCACGACCTGCTTCACGCGCTCGTCGATGCGGCGCTGGAAGTCCTCGAAGGCGCGCTGGCTGGCCTTGAGCAGCTCCGCCGGGTTGAGGCTCGCGGCGTTGCCTTCGGCCTGGGGCGCGGGCGCGGCGGCGGCGGCAGCGGGGGCCTCCGGGGG
>NZ_RAWC01000319.1:0-7611 GCF_003611685.1 Corallococcus sp. CA049B
GGGATTCTGGGCGTGCTCGCGGCGCTGGGTGCGGAGGCCGGGGAGCCGGCGAAGGACGGCGGGGGGCCTCCGAAGGTGGAGACGCCCCCCAAGGACAAGGGCTTCGCCGTCACGTCGGAGGACGGGAACTACAAGCTGGGGGTGGGCCTCCAGAGCGGCTACAAGCTGGAGCCCGTGTGGGACGACGGCCAGTCCAAGGCCCGCACGGCGTTCCCGTTCCTGCGTCCGCGCCTCTACGGCAACATGTTCCGGCCGTGGATCTCCTTCTGGACGTCGCTGGAGCTGGCGTCGCCGGGGGCGCCGTACCTGCTGGACTCGTTCGTGGACCTGCAGCCCTGGAAGGCCCTGGGGGTGAGGGCCGGGCAGTTCTACACGCCCATCAGCCGGCACGAGTCCCTGGGGCCGCAGCAGATCCTCTTTCCGGAGTTCGCCGCGGTGGCGAACTACTTCTGGACCGGCCGCGACAAGGGCATCACGTTGATGGGGAAAACGAAGACGCTGGAGTACTACGCGGGCATCTTCGGCGGCTCGCCCCTGCGCTCCATCACGTCCGACCCCGGCCGGTGGGTGTCCAACGTGAGGCTCACGGTGAGCCCCATGGGCCCCATGGGCTACGGCGAGCTGCCGTACATCATGTCGGATGACAAGGGCTCGCCCTTCCGCGTGTCCTTCACGGTGCAGGGCGCGGGCGGCAAGGTGGAGCGGCGCGACGAGAACTTCAACGTGGAGACGGGCGGGTTCGACGTCACCGACGAGGGCCTGCGCAAGTTCGCCACCGGCGGCGTGGACTTCATGCTCCAGGCCCAGCGCTTCACCTTCTACGCGGAGGGCTGGCTGGAGCGCACCCAGCCGGAAGACCCCGCGGGGCCGAACTACACCAGCGTGGGGGCGTGGGGGCAGGCGGACTGGGTCTTCTACAAGAAGGTGCTGGACGCGGGGGTGCGGCTGTCCTGGCTGAACGCGAGCCTCGACCTGGACGACGACACGCTCTACATCGTGGAGGGGCAGCTCGCGTGGTTCGTGGACGCGCCGTTCCTGGCCTTCAAGCTGCGCTACGAGTTCGCGCATCAGGATGCTCCGAACCCCGCGCAGCAGGGAGCGGTGCAGTTGGCCCGCGAACCGGGCTCGTCCAACCTGGTGACGCTCCAACTCAACCTGGCGTTCTGACCGCGGCCCCGTCCGCCCCGGGCACGTATGGCCGCCCGCGAGTCGCCATCGCTCCAAGCCCGTCACTCCGGCGACATGCGCCACGGATGACGCTGGTCATGCCTGCCACAGGGGCGCGAGGCTGCCGCGCATGATCACCGTCAGTGCATTCAAGTGGGTGCCGCCGTTCGCGCGGGGCCTGGTTCGTGACCTCCGGGTGAGGTGGGCGCTGGAGGAGGCGGGCCTGCCGTACGAGGCGCGGCTCATCGACCCCCAGATCCAGAAGGCCGCGGACTACCGCGCGCAGCAGCCGTTCGGGCAGGTGCCGGTGTTCCAGGAGGACGGCCTGACGCTCTTCGAGTCGGGCGCCATCGTGGTCCACCTCGCGTTGAAGAGCGAAGCGCTCTTCCCCAAGGACGAGGCGGGCCGGGCGCGCGCGCTCACGTGGGTGTTCGCGGCGCTGAACTCGCTGGAGATCCACGTCCAGCAGCTCGCGGAGATCGACCTGTTCACGCCGGAGGCGCAGTGGGCGAAGCTCCACCGGCCCGACGTGGAGAAGCAGACCCACCACCGCCTGGGTGAGCTGGCCACGTGGCTGGGGAACCGCGAGTACCTGGAGGACCGCTTCACCGCGGGCGACCTGATGATGGCCACGGTGCTGCGCATCCTTCGGCACACGGAGGTGCTCGACGCGCATCCCACGCTCAAGGCCTACAAGGAACGGTGCGAGGCGCGGCCCGCGTTCCAGCGCGCGCTGGCCGCTCAGATGGAGGCCTTCCAGCAGCACGAGCGGCGCGAAGCCTGACGCGCCGGACATCCAGGAGGTCCCTGGCCTCGCGCGCCGCTTCGCGCTAGGGAGGGAGTCATGTCCTCCGCCCTCCAGACCCGTCCCCGGAGTGAGCTTGCCTCCGGGCGCTTCGGCCAGACCCGCTTCATGCTCCGCCGGAAGTTCTTCAAGATCTTCGGCGGCGCTTTCCACATCTACGACGAGGCGGGCAACGTCGCCTTCTACTCGAAGATGAAGGCCTTCAAGCTGAAGGAGGACCTGCGCGTCTACAGCGGCGAGGACATGCAGGAGGAGCTCATCACCATCCAGGCCCGCAGCATCCTGGACTTCGGCGCCACCTACGACGTCACCGACGCGGTGACGGGAGAGCGCGTGGGCGCGCTGCGCCGCAAGGGCCTGAGCTCCATCCTGCGAGACACCTGGCTCATCCTGGACGCGGACGGGCAGGAGGTGGGCAAGGTGGAGGAGGACAGCATGCTGCTGGCGCTCGTGCGGCGCTTCCTCACCAACCTGATTCCCCAGACCTTCACCGGGACCCTGGGCAGCGAGCAGGTGTTCAGCTTCAAGCAGCACTTCAACCCGTTCATCCAGAAGATCGACCTGGACTTCTCCGTGGACACGCAGCGCCGGTTGGACCGGCGCCTGGGCATCGCCGCGGCGGTGCTCCTGTGCGCGATTGAAGGCCGCCAGTCGGGCGGGTGAAGTCGCCGCGTCGCGCATTCCCTGCGCCAGCGGTCTTCAGCGCACGCTGGCCCAGAACGGCTTGAGCGCCTCGCGGCTCGTGGCCAGCGCCTCCCGCGCGTCCGCGTTGATGGTGCCGGGCGCGAAGCTGTCATCGCGCCCCGCCAGCACTTCGATGCAGGCGTGCACGGAGTTCGACAGCCCTTCCAGCGAATAGCCACCCTCCAGCACCAGCGCCAGCTTCCCGCCGGAGACCTCCTCCGCCAGCTTGCGCACGGCGGTGCACATCGCCGCGAAGCCGCGCTCGGTGACGTCCATGCCGCCAATCGGATCCGCGCGGTGCGGGTCGAACCCCGCGGACACCAGCATCAGGTCCGGCCGGTACGCCTGGGCCACGGGGAGCAGCAGCTCCTCGAAGATCATCCCGTAGTCCGCGTCCGTGTTGCCGCCCGGCAGGCCGCAGTTGACCGTGTAGCCCTGGCCCTCTCCGCGCCCCACCTCCGGCGCCGCGCCGCTGCCCGGGTAGTAGGGGAACTGGTGCACCGACTGGTAGAGCACGTCCCTGCGCCCCCAGAAGGCCGCCTGCGTGCCGTTGCCGTGGTGCACGTCCCAGTCCAGCACCAGCACGCGCTCGGCGCCCAGCCGCCGCCCGGCCTCCGCCGCGATGGCCACGTTGTTGTAGAGGCAGAAGCCCATGGCCCGGTCCGGCTCCGCGTGGTGGCCGGGCGGACGCACCAGCGCGAACGCGTTCTTCGCCGTCCCCGCCATCACCGCCTCCACGGCCTGCACCGCCGCGCCCGCCGCCAGCCTCGCCGCGTCGATGCTGTCCGGCGACACCGCCGTGTCCTCGTCGATGCGCTCGAAGCGGCCGCCCAGCTTCTCCATCGCGTCCAGGTGCGCCGGGGTGTGCACCGCCAGGAGCTCCGCGTCCGTGGCGGAGCGGGGATGGGTCATCACCGTGCCCGCGATGGGGTTTCGCGCCAGCATCTGGAGGATGCGCCGCAAGCGGGCGGGCGACTCGGGGTGGCCCTCGCTGGCGTCGTGCTGGAGGAAGAGCGGGTCGGTGAGCAGCAGCGTCGCGGTCATCCCCTGGACCTTACGCATCCTGCTCCCCGGAACCCAGCGTCCGTCCCTGGCAGGCGGGGAAGTCCGTTCCTTGCCCTGGGCAGGCCACCCTCCCTACAGTGCGCGGGCCTTGCCACGTCGCCTCAAGAAACCCGGTCTCCGGGGCATCCTCCTGGGTTCGTTCGGCCTCGCGCTGGCCGTCATCCTGGGGACGCTCTACTTCGTCGTTCCCCGCCAGGTGGGCAACCACCTGAGGGAGCGCATGGCCCTGCACGCCCAGACCAAGGCCGAGGAGGTGTCGGCGCTGGTCCAGCGGCAGGCGGGCACCCAGCCGGTCCCCAACCTGGGCGACCTCCCGCGCGACGACGACTTCAGCGTCATCGCGGTCCTGGATGCCCAGGGCGTACCCCGCGCCACCCTCCCGGCGACAGCGCCCTCCTGGTTCACCCGGGACCTGGAGAAGCGTTTGCAGCAGCGCCCGCTCCCGCCGCTGGATCAGATGGAGTTCGAGGACGACAACTGGGCGGTGACCCGGCCGGTGACGCTCGCGGGCGGTGTGCCCGGCGAGGTCGTCGTGGTGGTGGACGCGGCCCGGCTGGAAGGTGTGCTCACGGCCCTGCGCCACACGGTGATGCTGGCCTTCCTCGTGGGCCTGGTGCTCTTCCTCCTGGTGGCGTTCCTCATCTCGCGCGCGTTCATCCTCCACCCGCTGGACGCGATGATGTCCATGGCGAGCAAGCTGGCGGAGGCCGACCTCACCGGCCGCGCGGAGGTGCGCAACAACAAGGACGAGCTGGGCCAGCTGGCGGAGGCGCTCAACCGCATGGCCCAGTCCTGGCGCGACACGCTGGGCCGCGTGCGCGGCGTGTCCGACGTGGTGGCCGGCGTCATCGAGCAGATCCACCGCACCGGCACCACCGTGTCCTCCGGCGCGGGCACCGTGCAGTCGCGCGTGGAGGAGACGTCCTCCTCCATGGTGGAGATGATGGCCTCCTTGCGCGGCATCGCGGAGAACGTGGAGGTCCTCTACCAGAGCGCGGAGGAGAGCAGCTCCTCCATCATGGAGATGGCCGCCACCAACGACGAGGTGGCGGAGAACGTCCAGGCCATGGCCGCCAGCGTGGAGGAGACCACCAGCGCCATCGAGCAGATGACGTACTCCATCAAGGAGGTGGCCAAGAACATCGAGGACCTCTCCGCGTCCACGGAGGACACCTCCTCCGCCATCAGTGAGATGGACGCCGCCATCGGTCAGGTCGACGCCAACGCCAACGAGACGGCCCGCCTGTCCGAGCAGGTCTTCGAGGACGCGCAGACGGGCGTGGAGGCCCTGCGCAAGACGCTCTCCGGCATCGACCGCATCAAGGACACCAGCCGCACCGCCGCGGGCGTCATCGACAGCCTGGGCCGGCGCATCAGCGAGATTGGCAACATCCTCAACGTCATCGACGACGTGGCGGAGCAGACGAACCTGCTGGCCTTGAACGCCGCCATCATCGCCGCGCAGGCGGGTGAGCACGGCAAGGGCTTCGCCGTGGTGGCGGAGGAGATCAAGGACCTGGCCGAGCGCACCGGCGCGTCCACCAAGGAGATCGCCGAGCTCATCCGCGGCGTGCAGGAGGAGAGCCGCAACGCCGTCGTGGTGATGAACCAGGGCGTCAAGAGCGTGGAGGAGGGCGTGCAGCTGGGCCGCGAGGCGGAGGGCGCCCTGCGGAAGATCAACGACAGCACCCAGAAGTCCACGCAGATGGTGAAGGCCATTGCCCGCGCCACCGTGGAGCAGGCGCGCGGCAGCAAGCAGGTGACGGCCGCCATCCACCGCATCTCCGCCACCGTGTCGATGATCTCCCAGGCCTCCAACGAGCAGGCCCGGGGCGGTGAGCAGATCATGAAGAGCGCGGAGCGGATGAAGACGCTCACGCAGCACGTGCAGCGCTCCAGCCAGGAGCAGGCGCACGGCAGCAAGCAGATCACCCGCTCCATCGAGAGCATCAACGAGATGGTCACCCACCTGAACCGCGCCCAGAAGGAGCAGACCAAGGGCAGCGAGCAGGTGCTCAAGGCCGTGGAGACCATCAAGGGCGTGTCCGAGCACCAGACGCGCTCGGTGCGTCAGCTGGAGGAGGCCATCGACAACCTCACGCGCCAGGCCGAAATCCTCCGCGCCGAGGTGCGCCGCTTCCGCGTCTGAAGCACCCGCCGCTCCCCGTTGAAGGACTTCATGCCCGAGTCGTCCGAGTCCGCCACCTCCCGTCCTGTGTCCGAGCGCGCCGTGGTGCTGCTCATCGGCGCGGTGCAGTTCGTCAACATCCTCGACTTCGTGATGGTGATGCCGCTGGGCCCGGACTTCGCGAAGGGGCTCGGCATCGAGTCCTCGCACATCGGGACCATTGGCGGCAGCTACACCGCCGCCGCGAGCGTGGCGGGGCTGCTGGGCGGCTACTTCCTGGACCGCTTCGACCGGCGCAAGGCGCTGGCCGTGTGCATGCTGGGGCTCGTCGCGGCCACCGCGGCGGGGGGATTCGCGGTGGGGCTGTCCACGCTGCTGCTGGCTCGGGTGTGCGCGGGGCTCTTCGGCGGGCCGGCGACGGCGCTGTCCCTGTCCATCATCGCGGACCTCATCCCGGTGGAGCGCCGGGGCCGGGCGCTGGGCGCGGTGATGGCGTCCTTCTCCGTGGCCTCCGTGCTGGGCGTGCCCCTGGCCTTGAAGGTCGCGGAGCTGGGCACCTGGCGGACGCCCTTCTTCGTGGTGGCGGCGCTGGGGCTGGTGCTGGTGCTGGCCGCGCTCTGGCTTTTGCCGCCCGTGCGCGGGCACCTCAAGCCCGGCGGCGGCGCGGCCCGGGCCCCGGGCGTGGCGGAGCTGCTGGGCAACTCCGACGTCCAGCTGTCCTACCTGATGACGGCGCTGGTGATGATGAGCGGCTTCATCGTCATCCCCAACATCTCCGCCTACCTCCAGCAGAACCTGGGCTACCCGCGCGAGAACCTGTGGATCCTCTACGCCGCGGGCGGCGTCGTGAGCTTCTTCACGCTGCGGCTGACGGGGCCGCTGGTGGACCGCTTCGGCTCCTTCCGCATCGGCACGGTGGGCGTGGTGCTGGCGGCCCTCACCACGTACGTGGGCTTCATCCACTACCCCGCGTGGCTGCCCATCCCCTTGCTGTTCATGGCCTTCATGCTGGCCATGGGTGTGCGCAACGTGGCGTACAACACGCTCACCTCGCGCGTGCCGGACAACCCGGTGCGCGCCCGCTTCATGTCGCTGCAGTCCGCCACCCAGCACATGGCCTCCGCGCTGGGGGCCTTCCTGTCGGCGCGCCTGCTGGTGGACCTGCCGGACGGGACGCTCGGCGGCATGGACACCATCGCCTGGGTGTCCATCGGGCTGGCGGTGGGGGTGCCCGTCATGTTGCGGGTGGTGGAGGGGCGGGTGCGCTCGCGAGAGCAGGCCCGGGCCCTGGCGGTCCCCCCGGCGCAGGGGCTGGCCGCGCCGCTGTCACCGGAGGCCCACTCTCACGGCTGATGGGGCAATGTGCCCCAGGGGAGCATGGGGGTGGGGCGGGAGCCCGGCCGCCCGCCTCCCGGACACGAGGCCAGACGGACGCTGGACGGTCGCTGACGGTTGCGCGGGCCGCCTGTGGGCGCGATAACCCCGGGACGTCCCCTCCAAGGGGGATGACGACCACCCATGTTCAACATCGGCGCAGGCGAAATGGTGTTCATCCTGGTGGCCGCGCTGATCGTGCTCGGCCCCCAGCGGCTGCCTGAGCTGGCGCGGGCCATCGGCAAGTTCATGCGCGAGTTCCGCCGGCAGACGGACGACGTGCGCAACGTGGTGGAGCGCGAGTTCTACGCCATGGACGAGGACTTCAACCGCATGCCCCCGACGCGCCCGGGCACGCGCGTGCCGTCCCCGCCGCCGGAGCTCGCCC
>NZ_RAWC01000031.1:0-58672 GCF_003611685.1 Corallococcus sp. CA049B
CTCGCACCCCGCCCCGCCCCTGATTCACGCACTCCCCGCCGGGCCCGGGGCCGGAATGGCGCCAATGTGGGTGGGGGGGGATTGCTCGCACGCGCGTCAGGCGATACATGCGCGAAACAACGCCCCTTCACGGCGGGTGCTGATTGCGACTGACCCTTTGAATTCCTGTCTAGCCGGGAGCCAGCAGCGCCCCGGCCCCTGAATCCGCGTCTCCGTGCTCCCCGTGCACGGAACACCCCCGCCTCCCAGGAGTCGCGTCATGCCTTCCGGATCCACGCCCGGTTCTTCCCCGGTCCCCGACTTTGCGTTTTCCACCCTGGTTGAATTGCTCCGCGTTCGCGCGAGCACCCAGGGAGACCGCCGGGGTTTTACGTTCCTGCTGGACGGGGAGACGGACGAAGCGCACCTGACGTACGCGGAGCTGGATCAGAAGGCTCGCGCCATCGCGGCGGCGCTCCAGGCGCGCGGGGCCCAGGGCCAGCGGGCGCTGCTCTTGTACCCGCCCGGGCTGGACTACATCGCCGGGTTCTTCGGCTGTCTGTACGCGGGCGTGATCGCGGTCCCCATCTATCCGCCGGACCCCATGCGCCTGGCGCGCACGCTGCCGCGCCTGCTGGCCATCAGCCAGGACGCGCAGGCCACCATCGCCCTCACCACCGACTTCATCTACGGCATGGGGGAGATGCTCTTCGAGCAGGCGCCGGAGCTGCGGGAGCTGCACTGGATCGCCACGGACACGCTGGACGCGGAGGTCGCCGAAGGCTGGAAGGACCCCGGCGTGGCCACGGACACGCGGGTGTTCCTCCAGTACACGTCCGGCTCCACGTCGTCGCCCAAGGGCGTGGTGCTGACGCACGGCAACCTGCTGCACAACTCGAAGCTGATCCACTCGTGCTTCGGTCACTCCACAGAGAGTCAGGGCGTCATCTGGCTGCCGCCGTACCACGACATGGGCCTCATCGGCGGCATCCTGCAGCCCCTGTACGGCGGCTTCCCGGTGACGCTGTTCTCGCCGGTGGACTTCCTCAAGCGCCCCATGCGCTGGCTGGAGGCCATCTCCCGCTACAAGGCCACCACCAGCGGCGGGCCGAACTTCGCGTTCGACCTGTGCGTGCGCAAGAGCACGCCGGAGGAGCGCGCGAAGCTGGACCTGAGCCAGTGGGACCTGGCCTTCAACGGCGCGGAGCCCATCATGCCGGACACGCTCCGGCGCTTCGCGGAGGCGTTCGGTCCGCAGGGCTTCCGCTCGGAGGCCATCTATCCCTGCTACGGCCTGGCGGAGGGCACGCTCATCGCCTCTGGCGGTGACAAGCGCGAGCTGCCGGTGCAGCGCACCGTGGACGGGGGCGCGCTGAAGGACAATCGCGTGGTGGCGAAGGAGGCCGCGAGCCCCGGCGCCCAGACGCTGGTGGGCTCCGGCCGCAACCTCACGGATCAGCGCCTGGTCATCGCGCATCCGGAGACGGGCGCGCCGCTGCCGGCGGGCCAGGTGGGCGAGATCCGCGTCGCCGGGCCCAGCATCGCGCAGGGCTACTGGGGCCGCGAGGAGCAGACGCGGACCACCTTCCAGCAGCCGCTGCCCGGCACGGGGGACCCGACGCCGTTCCTGCGCACGGGCGACCTGGGCTTCCTCGCGGACGGCGAGCTGTTCGTCACCGGCCGGCTGAAGGACCTGATCATCATCCGCGGGCGCAACCACTACCCGCAGGACATCGAGCGCACGGTGGAGTCCGCCCACCCCGCCATCCGCCCCGGCTGCACGGCGGCGTTCTCCATCGAGCAGGACGACGAGGAGCGCCTGATCGTCGTGACGGAGGTGGACCGCCGCGCGGTGGAGCGTGACGGCGTGGACCTGGACGCGCTGGCGCAGGGCATCCGGCAGGCCGTCGCGGCCGGGCATGAACTGCAGGCCCAGGGCGTGGTGCTGCTGGGACCGGGCGCCATCCCGAAGACGTCCAGCGGGAAGATTCAACGCTTCGCCACCCGCGCGGAGTACGTCGCGGACACGCTGGAGGCGCTGCACAAGAGCGTCCTCGCCGCCGCGCCCGCCCCCGCGCCCGAGGCCGTGAAGACCGCCGCCCCGGAAGCCGCCGCCGCGCCCGCGCCCGTGGGCCCGGACACCAGCATGCTGCGGAAGATGCTGGCGGTGGTGACGGACGTCACCGCGCGCCGGGCCATGGTGGCGGTGTTCCTCCAGGAGCAGGCCGCGCAGGTGCTGCGGCTGCCCACGGCGCAGGTGGACGTGCAGAAGCCGCTGCATGCCTACGGCGTGGACTCGCTGATGGCCGTGGACTTCAAGAGCGCGGTGGACGCGGGGCTGGGCATCGACCTGCCGCTGTCGGACGTGCTCCAGGGCGTGTCGCTGTCGAAGCTGGCGGAGGTGGTGGTGACGCTGATGTCGGCGCCCCCGTCCCAGCAGGCCTCGAGCGCGGTGGCCGCCTCGTCCGCCACGGGTGACGCGCCCCTGTCCGGTGGACAGCAGGCGCTGTGGTTCATGCACCAGCTCGCGCCGGAGAGCGCCGCCTACCACGTGCCCGTCGCGGTGCGCGTGCGCGCGGGGCTGGACGCCAACGCACTGAAGGGCGCCTTCGAGGCGCTGGTGGCCCGCCACCCTGCCCTGCGCACCACGTTCGTCATGGCGGCCACCGGCCCCGTGCAGCGCGTGCACGCGGAGCCGCAGCTGGACTTCGTCGTCACCGACGCGAAGGGCTGGAGCGACGCGCAGGTGGCGGAGCACCTGTCCGCCGAGGCCCGCCGCCCGTTCGACCTGGAGAAGGGTCCGCTCCTGCGCGTGCGGCTGGTGTCCCGGTCCGCGGAGGACCACGCGCTGCTCATCGCGATGCACCACATCGTCACCGACTTCTGGTCGCTGGCGGTGATGGCGGAGGAGCTGGACGCGCTCTACCCGGCGCTCAAGCTGGGCAAGCAGCCCACGCTCGCGCAGCCCGCTCGCACCTACGCGGACTACGCGCGCTGGCAGTCGGAGATGCTCACCGGTGCTCGGGGACAGGCGCTGGAGAAGTACTGGCGCGAGCAGCTGTCCGGCACGCTGCCGGTGCTGGACCTGCCCACGGACCACCCGCGTCCCCCGGCGCAGACCTTCAACGGCCGCGTCCACACCACCCGGCTGGACGCCAACGTCGCGAGCGCGGTGAAGACGCTGGCGCGCGAGCACGGCGCCACGCCGAACATGGTGCTCCAGACGGCGTTCCAGGTGCTGCTGCACCGCTACACCGGCCAGCAGGACTTCACGCTGGGCGTGGTGAGCGCGGGCCGCGGACGCGCGGAGCTGGCGGGCATCACGGGCTACTTCGTCAACCCGCTGGTGGTGCGCACGCGGCCGTCCCCCGCGCTGTCCTTCACGGACTACCTGGCCCAGACGCGCCAGACGATGCTGGGCGCGCTGGAGCACCAGGACTACCCCTTCAGCGCGCTGGTGGATCGGCTGCAGCCGGTGCGTGACCAGAGCCGCTCGCCGCTGTTCCAGGTGATGTTCGTCTACCAGCGCGCCTCCAAGCTGGACGAGCGCGGCCTCACGCCCTTCGCCCTGGACATCCCGGGCGCGAAGTCCACCGTGGCGGGCCTGCCCATCGAATCGCTGCTGCTGTCGCACGGCGGCGCGCAGTTCGACCTCACGCTCACCATGGGCGAGGCGGACGGCGAGCTGGTGGCCTCCTTCGAGTACAACACCGACCTCTTCGAGGCCGGCACCATCGAGCGCATGGCCGGGCACC
This sequence comes from Corallococcus sp. CA049B, assembly GCF_003611685.1. NCBI lineage: Bacteria > Pseudomonadati > Myxococcota > Myxococcia > Myxococcales > Myxococcaceae > Corallococcus > Corallococcus sp. CA049B. The sequence goes on from NZ_RAWC01000031.1 coordinate 3,735, forward strand.
TGGCCACGCTGCTGTCCGGCATCGCCGCGCAGCCGGGCCGCGCGCTCGCGGGGCTGCCGCTGCTCACGCAGGCCGAACAGCAGCAGCTGCTGGAGACCTGGAAGGGTCCGCGCGTGCCGCTCACGCAGGCGGACATGCTCCCTGCCCTCTTCGCGGCGCAGGTGGCGCGCACGCCGGACAACGTCGCGGTCCTCTTCAAGGACGCTCGGCTCACCTACCGGGAGCTGGATGCGCGCGCGGGTCAGCTGGCCGCGTGGCTGCGCGGCGCGGGCGTGAAGCCGGGCGACATCGTCGGCATCTGCCTGGAGCGCTCCGTGGAGACGCTGGTGTCCGTGCTGGCGGTGATGGCCGCGGGCGCGGCGTATGTGCCCATCGACCCGGCCTACCCCTCCGAGCGCGTGGCCTTCATCCTGGGCGACACGCAGGCGCCGGTCCTCATCACCCAGTCCTGGCTCCAGCGCACGCTGCCCTCCGGCACGTCCGCGCGCACGCTGTTCGTGGACCAGCCGTTGGACGGTACGCTGTCCTCCGCGCCCGCCTCGACGGTGGCGGCCGGGGACCTGGCGTGCCTCGTCTACACCTCCGGCTCCACCGGCCAGCCCAAGGGCGTGATGCTGGAGCACGGGGGCCTCGCCAACCTGGTGCGCTCGTTCGTGGAGTCCTACGCGCCTACGGCAACGGACCGGATGCTGCCGCTCACGTCGGTGGCCTCCGCCAGCTTCGTGGGCGAAATCCTCCCGCTCCTGTGCACGGGCGGCGCGCTGGTGCTGCCCACCGAGGATGAGATCCTCGACCAGGAGAAGCTCTTCCAGCTGATCACCCGCCACACCGTCACCATCGTGAGCACGGTGCCCGCGGTCATCGCCGGGCTCAACGCGCGCCTGGAGCATCTGCCGCCGCTCAAGCTGGTGCTCTCCGGCGGCGAGGCGCTGGTGGCCAGCGACGTGGAGAAGCTGCTCGCCACGGTGCCGGTGGTGAACGGCTACGGCCTCACGGAGACCACCGTGTGCTCCACCTACCACCGCATGGCGGTGGAGGACCTGCAGGGCCACGCGTGGGTGCCCATTGGCCGGCCCGTCATCAACACGGACGTGTACGTGCTGGACGCGGAGCGCAACCTGCTGCCCGTGGGCGTCGCCGGTGAGCTGTACGTGGGCGGCCTGGGCGTGGCGCGCGGGTACTGGAAGCGGCCGGAGCTGACCACGGAGCGCTTCGTCACGGATCCGTTCCATGCCGGCGAGCGCCTGTACCGCACGGGCGACCGCGCGCGCTGGCTGCCGGACGGCGTGCTCACGTTCCTGTCCCGCGCGGATGATCAGGTGAAGATCCGCGGCTTCCGCATCGAACTGGGTGAGGTGGAGGCCGCCGTGCGCCGCCACCCGGCCGTGAAGGACGCGTTCCTGATGGCGCGCGAGGACTCGCCCGGCGACAAGCGCCTGGTGGCCTACGTGGTGCTGGGCGAGCCCGCGCCCACGCACTCGGACCTGAACACCTTCCTCGCGGAGGGGCTGCCGCCGTACATGCTGCCGTCCGCGTACGTGCCGCTGTCCGCGCTGCCCCTGTCGCCCAACGGCAAGGTGGACGCGAAGGCGCTGCCCGCGCCGGAAGGAGCGCGCCTCACTTCGGGCGTCGCCTACGCCCAGCCGCAGAGCGCGGTGGAGCGCAGCGTGGCGGCCATCTGGGCGGCGGTGCTGAAGGTGGAGCGCGTCGGCCTCAACGACAACTTCTTCGAGCTGGGTGGCAACTCGCTGCTCATCGCGCAGGCCCACCGGCGGCTGCGTGAGGAACTGGGCGCGGACCTCGCGCTGGTGGACATGTTCAAGTTCACCACGGTGAGCGCGCTGGCCCAGCACCTGGCGAACAAGGGCGAGGACTCGGGCGCCGCCTCCCAGAAGATCAAGGACGAGGCGGAGCGCCGCCGGGCCGCCCAGGCGCGGCGTCAGCAAGCGCGCGGCCGCGGCAAGTAACCAACGACTTTCAGTCACACCCCAAGATTTCGAAGGACGGCTCCATGAGCACTGACACAACCGAAGTGGATGGCATCGCGGTCATCGGCCTGGGAGGCCGCCTGCCCGGTGCGAAGACCATCTCCGAGTTCTGGAAGAACCTCACCGGCGGAGTGGAGAGCATCACGTTCTTCACCGATGAGGAGCTCATCGCGGAGGGCGCCGACCCCGCGATGGTCCGCGCGCCCAACTACGTGAAGGCCCGCGGCACGCTGGGCGACACGGATCAGTTCGACGCGGCCTTCTTCGGGATGAACCCCCGCGAGGCCGCGCTGATGGACCCGCAGCACCGCGTCTTCCTGGAGTGCGCGTGGGAGGCCATGGAGAGCGCCGGCTACAGCCCGGAGCGCCAGCCCGGCCGCGTGGGCGTGTTCGGCGGCATGAGCATGAACACGTACCTGCTCTCCAACCTGTACTCGCACCTGGCGCACGTCGCGGGCGTGGAGAGCCTCCAGGCGTCCATCGGCAACGACAAGGACAGCCTCACCACGGAAGTGGCGTACCGCATGGACCTGAAGGGGCCGGCCGTCACGGTCCAGTCCTCGTCCTCCACGTCGCTCACGTGCATCCACTACGCCTGCCAGAGCCTCCTGTCGTTCGAGTGCGACATGGCGCTGGCCGGTGGCGTGTCCATCCACTTCCCGGAGAAGGCCGGCTACCTGTACCACGAGGGCGGCACCACGGCGCCGGACGGCCACTGCCACACGTTCGATGAGGAGGCCGCGGGCTTCGTCGCGGGCCACGGCGCGGCGGTGGTCGCGCTCAAGCGCCTGTCGGACGCGCTCAAGGACGGCGACACCGTCTACGCGGTGGTGCGTGGCTCGGCGGTGAACAACGACGGCTCGCAGAAGGTCAGCTACATGGCCCCGGCCGTCGCGGGTCAGGCGGAGGTCATCGCCCTGGCTCAGGCCGTCGCGGGCGTGGACCCGGACTCCATCGGCTACGTGGAGGCGCACGGCACGGCGACCAAGGTCGGTGATCCGATCGAGGTCGCGGCGCTCACCCAGGCCTTCCGCCAGGGCACGGACAAGAAGAACTTCTGCGCGCTGGGCTCGGTGAAGAGCAACATCGGCCACCTGGACTCGGCGGCGGGCGCGGTGGGCTTCATCAAGGCGGCCCTCACGCTGCACCACAAGGTGATTCCGCCCAGCCTCAACTTCAAGACGCCCAACCCCGCGTGCGACTTCCCCAACAGCCCGTTCTACGTGAACACGGAGCTGCGCGACTTCCCTCGCGGTGAGACGCCGCGCCGCGCGGGCGTCACGTCGCTGGGCATGGGCGGCACCAACGCGCACGCCATCCTGGAGGAGGCGCCGGAGCTGCCCGCCACCGACAAGGCCCGCCTGCCCGCGCAGGTGGTGCTGCTGTCCGCGCGCACGGAAGCCTCGCTGGAGGTCGCCACGGACCGGCTGGCCGCGCACCTGCGCGACAACCCGGACGTGGACCTGGCGGATGTGGCGTACACGCTCCAACTGGGCCGCAAGCGCTTCGGCAAGCGCCGCGCGGTGGTGGCGCGCACCACTGCGGAGCTGGCCTCCGCGCTGGCGGAGCGCACTCCGGGCCGCGTCTTCTCCGGCAGCGCGGAGAACAGTGGCCGCCCGGTGATGTTCATGTTCTCCGGGCAGGGCTCGCAGTACGTGGACATGGGCCGCGAGCTGTACGAGACGGAAGTGCTCTTCCGCGCCCAGGTGGACACCTGCGCGGAGAAGCTCAAGCCGCACCTGGGCCTGGACCTGCGCACGGTGCTGTACCCGGCCGCGGAGTCGCGCGAGCTGGCGTCGGAGCGCCTCAAGCAGACGGGCCTCACCCAGCCCGCGCTGTTCGTCATCGAGTACGCGCTGGCGAAGCTCTGGGAGTCGTGGGGCGTGACGCCGCACGCGATGGTGGGCCACAGCATCGGTGAGTACGTGGCCGCGTGCCTCGCGGGCGTCTTCACCCTGGACGACGCGCTGGCGCTGGTGGCCGCGCGCGGCCGGCTGATGCAGTCGCTGCCCGCGGGCTCCATGCTCGCGGTGTCGCTGCCGGAAGAGCACGTCACGCCCATGCTGCCGGACGGCCTGTCCGTGGCGGCGGTGAACAGCCCGGCCACGTGCGTGGTCGCGGGCCCCACGCCGCTCATCGACGCGTTCGTGGAGACGCTGAAGCTCCAGGGCCTGGCGTCCTCGCGGCTGCACACGTCGCACGCGTTCCACTCCGCGATGATGGACCCCATCCTGGACGCCTTCCGCGAGGCGGTGCGCAAGGTGGCCCGGAAGGCGCCCACGAAGCCCTACCTGTCCAACGTCACCGGCACCTGGGTGACGGCCGAGCAGGCCACGAGCCCCGACTACTGGGCGAAGCACCTGCGTGGCGCGGTGCGCTTCGCGAACGGCGTGGGCGAGCTGCTCAAGGAGTCCGACGCCATCCTGCTGGAGGTGGGCCCTGGCAACACGCTCGTCACCCTGGCGCGGCAGCACCCGGACAAGGGCGCGAAGCACGCGCTGATCAACTCGCTGCGCCACCCGAAGGAGCAGGTCGCGGACCTGGACCACGTGCTGGCCACGCTGGGCCGGCTGTGGCTGGAGGGCGTGGAGGCGGACTGGGACGCGTTCCGTGGCGGGGAGAAGCGCCGCCGCATCGCGCTGCCCACGTCCCCCTTCGAGCGTCAGCGCCACTGGGTGGACCCGCGCAAGGAGACCGCCGCCGACGGCGAGCGCGCCGAGTGGGCGTCCGCGGATCAGAAGCAGCCCGTGGCCCGCTGGTTCTACCTGCCGTCGTGGCAGCGCGCCCTGCCGTCGCCGCAGGGCACCTGGAGCGAGAAGAAGGCCACCTGGTGGCTGCTGCTCCCGGACGACTCCAACGAAGGCCTGGGCGCGCGGCTCGCGCTCAAGCTGGGCGAGGCCGGCCAGGACGTGGTGCGCATCACCCCGGCCGCCGTCACCGCGAAGCACGACGAGCACCACTGGTCGCTCGCGCTGGGCGGCGAGGCCACGGTGCTGGAGGCGCTCACCGCGCAGGGCCGCGCCCCGGACCACGTGCTGCACCTGGGCACGCTGGGCCTGGGTGACGCGCACGGCGAGGCGGACTTCGAGTCCGTGCTGGGCAAGGGCTTCCTGGGGCTCTTGTCCCTGGCGCAGGCCCTGGGCCGTCAGCCCGGCACGCGGCCCGTGTCGCTGGTCGCGGTGACGAACCGCATGCAGGCGCTGGGCGACGAGGCGCCGAACCCGGAGCTGGCCACGGTGCTGGGCCCGGTGCGCGTCATCCCGCAGGAGTACGGACACCTGTCCGCGAAGGCCGTGGACGTGCGCCTGCCCGTGTCCGGCAGCTGGCAGGAGACGGTGCTGGTGGAGGCCCTGCTGTCGGAGGCCGCCACGCCGTCCAAGCTGGAGACCGTCATCGCGTACCGCGGCGGCGCCCGCTGGGTGCAGCACTTCGAGCACGTGCCGGCGGACGCGCCGCGCACGGCCCAACTGCCGCTGCGCGACGGGGGCGTGTACCTGCTCATCGGCGGCTTCGGCACGCTGGGCTTCTCCCACGCGAAGTCGCTGGCGAAGCGCACGAAGGCGAAGCTGGTGCTCGCGGGCCGCACGGCGCTGCCGGAGCGCTCGCAGTGGGACGCGCACCTGTCCGCGCAGGGCGAGGACGACTCCGTCTCCCGCCGAATCCGTCAGGTGCGGGAGCTGGAGGCGCTGGGCGCGCAGGTGCACACCGTGTCCGTGGACGCGGGCAACAAGGTCCAGGTCCAGGAGGCCGTGGACGCGGCGCTGACGCACTTCGGCGCGCTGCACGGCGTGGTGTTCGCGGCGGGTGACGTGGGCCAGGCGCTCTTCCGCGCCATCCCGGACACCCGCCCCGAGGACGTGCGCGACACCTTCCACGGCCGCGTGCGCGGGCTGTACGCGCTGGAGGAGGCGGTGCGCGGACGCGCGCTGGACTTCTGCGTGCTGTCGTCGTCGCTGGCGGCGGTGCTGGGCGGCCTGGGGCTCGCGTCGTACTCGGCGGCCACGTCCTTCATGGACGCGTTCGCCACCAAGCAGGCGCAGACGTCGCCGGTGCCGTGGATGAGCGTGGGCTGGGACGCGTGGCAGTACGAGTCCCGCGCGGGCGGCGCGCAGAGCCCGTTCGGCGCGCTGGCCATCACCGCCTCCGAGGGCGAGGACGCCTTCGAGCAGCTCTTCCAGCTGGGCGCCGTCTCCCACGTGGCCGTGTCCACGAGCAACCTGCGCGCACGCGCGCGCAAGTGGGCCCAGCCGGCCGCCGCGCAGGAGCAGGCGGAGGCGAAGCAGGAGGCGGGTTCATCCCTGGGCACCACGCCCCGGCCCGCGCTCCAGAACGCCTACGTGCCGCCGCGTGACGAGCTGGAGGAGAAGATTGCCCGCCTCTGGCAGACGACGCTGGGCATCGACCAGGTCGGCGTTCACGACAACTTCTTCGAGCTGGGTGGCAACTCGCTCGTCGGCGTGAAGCTGATTGCCCGCGTGCGCGAGCAGTTCGGCGTCGCGCTGCCGGCCGTCACCCTCTACGAAGGCCCCACCGTGGGGGCGCTGGCCAAGCTGCTCAAGGCCGCCAGCGGCAGCGAGGACACGGAAGCCGCGCCCGAGGAGACCGAGGCGCTCAGCCGCGGGGAGCGCCGCCGTGCGCGCCGCGCGAACCGCCGGGGCGACAGCGCCTCCGACGAGGAGTAGCCGTCCCCTCCCCCCACCTTTCGAAGCCGAGCACACCCCATGTCCGCTGAATCGAACATCGACGCGCAGGCCATCGCCATCGTCGGCATGGCCGGACGTTTCCCCGGCGCTCCCGACCTGGACTCCTTCTGGAAGAACCTGCGCGAAGGCGTGGAGTCCATCCAGCCCGTCCCCGACGCGGAGCTGGAGAAGCTGGGCGTGGACCCCGTCCTGCGGAAGGACCCGCGTCATGTGAAGGCCAGCGCCGCGCTCGCCGGCATGGAGTTGTTCGACGCGGGCTTCTTCGGCTTCACGCCTCGCGAGGCGGAGCTGATGGATCCGCAGCACCGCGTCTTCCTGGAGTGCGCGTGGGAGGCGCTGGAGAAGGCGGGCCACACGCCGGAGGGCTTCGACGGCTCCATCGGCGTGTTCGCGGGCGCGGCCACCAACACGTACCTGGTGTTCCACCTGGTCCCCAACTTCGACCAGCTGAGCGGCATGGACCAGGTGCAGGTGGACGTGAACAACGGCGGCGACTTCCTGGCCACCCGCGTCGCGTACAAGCTCAACCTGCGCGGCCCCAGCTACTCCATCACCAGCGCGTGCTCCACGTCGCTCGTGGCCACGCACGCGGCCTGCCAGAGCCTCTTGAATGAAGAGTGCGACCTGGCCCTGGCCGGCGGCGTGTCCGTGCACGTGAAGCACCCGGAGGGCTACCCCTTCGCGCCCGGCGGCATCGTGTCCCCGGACGGCCACTGCCGCGCGTTCGACGCGAAGGCGGAGGGCACGGTGTTCGGCAGCGGCGTGGGCGTGGTGGTGCTCAAGCGGCTGGCGGACGCCATTGAAGACGGCGACCACATCCACGCCATCATCAAGGGCAGCGCCATCAACAACGACGGCGCGCTGAAGGTGGGCTTCACCGCCCCCAGCGTGGAGGGCCAGGCCACCGTCATCACCGAGGCCCTGGGCGCGGCTGGAGTGGCCCCGGAGACCATCGGCTACCTGGAGGCGCACGGCACCGGCACGAAGATGGGTGACCCCATCGAGGTGCGCGCGCTCAACAAGGCGTTCAAGTTCCGCTCGGCGGCGGCGAAGGCGAACCCGCCGAAGATTCCGGTGGGCTCGCTCAAGAGCAACATCGGCCACCTGGCCAACGCGGCCGGCGTGTCCAGCCTCATCAAGGCGGTGATGACGCTGGAGAACCGGCAGATTCCGCCCAGCCTCCACGTGACGGAGGTGAACCCGGAGATTCCGTTCGCGGGCGGCCCGTTCTTCGTCAACACGAAGCTCGCCGACTGGCAGGCGAACCCCAAGCACCCGCGCCGCGCGGGCGTGAGCTCCTTCGGCGTGGGCGGCACCAACGCGCACATCGTGTTGGAAGAGGCGCCCGTCCTTCCCGCGTCCGGCGCGTCCCGCCCGGCGCAGCTGCTGGTGCTGTCCGCGAAGAGCGACGCGGCGCTGGACGCGGCGACGAAGAACCTGGCCGCGCACCTGAAGGCGCACCCCGCGCAGGCGCTGGCGGACGTGGCCTTCACGCTCCAGACGGGCCGTCAGGCCATGGCGAAGCGCCGCGTGCTGGTGTGCCGCAACCGCGACGACGCGCTGGCCGCGCTGGAGGCGGAGGGCAGCCCCCGCCTGTGGACGCACGTGCCGGACGTGCACGAGCGGCCGGTGGCCTTCCTGTTCCCCGGCCAGGGCTCGCAGTACGTGGGCATGGCGCGCGACCTGTACGCGTCCGAGCCGGCCTTCAAGCGGCACCTGGACGCGTGCGCGGACAAGCTGACGCCGCACCTGGGCCTGGACCTGCGCGCGGTCCTCTTCCCGGAGGCCTCCAAGGCGGAAGCCGCGACGCAGGCGCTGACGCGCACGGAGCTGACGCAGCCCGCGCTCTTCGCCGTGGAGTACGCGCTGGCGAAGCTGTGGATGGCCTGGGGCGTGAAGCCCTCCGCGATGCTGGGGCACAGCATCGGTGAGTACGTGGCCGCGTGCCTCGCGGGCGTGTTCAGCCTGGATGACGCGCTGGCGCTGGTGGCCGCGCGCGGCAAGCTGATGCAGGGGCTGCCCTCCGGCGCCATGCTGTCCGCGAAGCTGGAGGAGTCCGCGCTCAAGCCGCAGCTGCCCGCGAACATCAGCGTGGCGGCGGTGAACGCGCCGGGCTTCACCGTGGTCGCGGGCCCCACCGACGCGGTGGACGCGCTCCAGGCGAAGCTGGAGGCGCAGGGCGTGGAGGTGTCGCGGCTGCACACGTCGCACGCCTTCCACTCCGCGATGATGGACCCCATCCTCGCGACCTTCACCGCGCGCGTGCGTCAGGTGAAGCTCAACGCGCCCACCCTGCCCTTCCTGTCCAACGTGACGGGCACCTGGATTGAGGCCGCGCAGGCGACGGACGCGGGCTACTGGGCCACGCACCTGCGCCAGGCCGTGCGCTTCTCCGCGGGCCTCCAGGAGCTGTCCCGCAAGTGGCCGCAGGCCGCGCTGCTGGAGGTGGGCCCCGGCACGGTGCTCACCACGCTGGCGAAGCAGCAGCCGGGCGCGGAAGCGCGCGTGCTCATCTCCTCCACGCGCCACCCGCGCGAGCAGGCGCCGGACCTCCAGGTGCTCCTGAGCGCGCTGGGCCGGCTGTGGCTCAACGGCGTGACGGTGGACTGGAAGGGCTTCGCGGGCAACGAGCAGCGCCGCCGCGTGCCGCTGCCCACCTACCCCTTCCAGCGCGAGCGCTACTGGATCGACGCGAAGCCGCTGGGCGGTGGAGCCCGCGCGGACGCGCCCGCGTCGCTGGCGAAGCGCTCGGACGTGGCGGACTGGTTCTACGCGCCGTCGTGGAAGCTGTCCCCGCTGCCCAAGGCGAAGGACGCGGCGGGCGGGGGCTGGCTTGTGCTCGCGGACGACACCGGCGTGGCGGAGGCCCTGACGCCGAAGCTGGGCGGGGACGTCTTCCGCGTCGTCCCCGGCGCGCGCTTCGAGCAGCGCCCGGACGGCACGTTCACGGTGGACCCGGCGCGCCGCGATGACTTCTGCGCGGTGCTGGAGGCGTTGAAGAAGCAGGGCCGCGCGTTCTCCAACGTGCTGCACCTGTGGAGCCTGTCGCGCCAGCCGGCGTCCCAGGAGAAGGCGCTGGACCTGGGCTTCCACAGCCAGCTGTTCCTCGCCCGCGCCCTGAGCGAGACGGGCCACCTGGAGCCGCTCACCTGGTCCGTGGTGACCAGCCGCTCCGCCCGCGTGGAGCAGGCGGACGCGCAGCTGCCGGAGCAGGCGCTGCTGGTGGGCCCCTCGCGCGTGCTGCCGCAGGAGTACCCGAACCTCTCCTGCCGCTTCGTGGACGTGGTGCCCGGCGACGCGAGCGCGGTGGTGGACCGGCTGGCCGCGGAGCTGGGCGCCGAACCGCGTGACGCGGTGGTGGCCCTGCGTGGCCGCCAGCGCTGGGTGCAGACCTTCGAGCCCGTGCGCCTGGAGGCGGCCGGCGCGGAGGTGCTGCGCGACGGCGGCGCGTACCTCATCACGGACGGCCTCACCGGCATCGGCCATGCGCTGGCGTCCGAGCTGGCCACCGTGCACCAGGCGAAGCTGACGCTGGTGGAGACGCCGGACTTCCCCAGCCGCGGTCAGTGGACGGCGTGGGTGGAGAAGCACGGCGTGCAGGACGCGGTGTCCCGCCGCATCCAGCGCGCGCTGGCCCTGGAGCGCACGGGCGTGGAGATGCTGGTGCTGCCCGCCTCCCTCACCGACGTGGAGTCCATGCGCGGCGTGGTGGACACGGCGGTGGCGCGCTTCGGCCGCATCGACGGCGTCATCCACGCGGCGGGCGGCATGCAGGGCGCCACGCTGGGCACCATCGCGGAGACGGGCCCGGACGAGTGCGCCTGGCACTTCCGCCCGCAGGTGCACGGCGTGCGGGTGCTGGAGCAGGTGCTCCCGAAGGAAGGCCCCGCGTTCTGCCTCCTCGTGTCGTCGCTGTCATCCGTGCTGGGCGGCCTGGGCCAGGTGGCGCAGGCCTCCGCCAGCGCCTTCATGGACGCCTTCGCGGAAGCGCGCACGGAGGGCTTCGCCTACCCGTGGTTGAGCGTGGACTGGGATGCGTGGCAGTTCGCGGACGCGCAGGCCATGGCGGAGCTGTCACCCACGCTGGCCCAGTTCGCCATCCAGCCCGCCGAAGGCCTGGAGGCGCTGCGCCGCGCGCTGTCGCATGGCGAGAGTGGCCGGCTCGCGGTCTCCACGGGTGACCTGGCCGCGCGCCGCCGTCAGGGGCCTCGGGCCGCGAAGGCGGAGAAGGGCAAGAAGGACGCGGCGAAGGGCAACAAGCACGCGCGGCCCTCCATCCTTACGCCCTACGCGGCGCCTCGCACGGAGCTGGAGAAGACCGTCGCGGGCATCTGGGAGCAGGTACTGGGCATCGACGGCATCGGCATCAACGACAACTTCTTCGAGCTGGGCGGCCACTCGCTGCTGGCCACGCAGCTGCGCAACCACATCCACGCGGTGCTGAAGGTGGACCTGTCGCTGCGCGGCCTCTTCGAGACGCCCACCGTCGCGGGTGTCGCCGGGCGCGTGGAGCAGGAGCTGGGCAAGCGCGCAGCCTCCACGGAGAAGCCCATCGCGGAGCGCCTGCGCACCGCGTTCCCCACCGAGCGCCCCGCCCTGCTCACCGAGTACCTGCGCCACCACATCTCCGAAGGGCTGCGCATTCCCCAGGACAAGCTGCCCGCCGACGGCAGCCTCAAGGGCTACGACCTGCACGCGCTGGGCGCGGAGCTGGAGTACGACCTGCGGCAGGACTTCAAGTTCCAGCTCTACCCGCACGAGGTGCAGGCGCACCCGTCCATCCCGGAGCTGTCCAGGTACCTGCTGGTGGAGATGGACCGGCTCCAGGATCCGCAGCGCTTCGCGGAGAACAAGCCGCTGTCCGCGTATCCGCTGAAGCCTTATCGAACCCAGACGTCCGGCGCGCAGCGCACCAACACGGCGAAGAAGAACCCGCCCATGGTGTTCGTGCACTCCAGCCCGCGCGCGGGCTCCACGCTGTTCCGCGTGATGCTCGCGGGACACCCCCGGCTGTTCTGCCCGCCGGAAGTGAACCTGCTCTTCTTCGAGGGCATGCGCGAGTGGCGCGAGAACATCGGCTTCGGCTCTGAGATGGAGTGGACCACGGGCGGCCTGCAGTGGGCGCTCATGGAGCTGGAGAAGCTGGACTCGCCCGCTGGCGCCGCGCTGGTGGACCGGCTGGTCGCGGAGGACGTGTCCGCGCAGGACGTCTACCGCCGCCTCCAGGAGAAGTCCGCGCCCAGGCTGCTCGTGGACAAGACGCCCACGTACGCCATGGACGTGGAGACGCTGGAGCGCGCGGAGCGGATGTTCGAGGGCAACAAGTACATCTACCTCTACCGCCACCCGCTCCCGGTGATGGAGTCCATCCTCCGGATGCGCTTCGACCGCCTCTTCGCCGCCGGCCTCTTCGGCGACGCGGACGTGGATCCCTACGTGGTGGCGGAGACGGTGTGGGCGCTGTCCAACCGGAACCTGCTCAACTTCTTCGACGGCATCGGCCGCGAGCGCTGCCACTGGGTGCGCTACGAGGACCTGGTCGCGGACCCCACGAAGGTGATGACCGGCGTGGCCCAATTCCTGGGGCTCGAGTTCGACGAGCGCATGGTCCAGCCGTACGACGGCAAGAAGGACCGCATGATGGGTGGCCTGGGGGACCCGAACATCCTCCAGCATCAGGGCATCGAGAAGAAGATGGGCGAGTCCTGGAAGCGCATCAAATGGCCCCGCCCCTTCGACGCCTCCACCCACGCGGTGATTGAGCGGCTGGGCTACTCCGTGGAGGGCGCCACGCCCACGCAGCCCCTGGTGGCCGCGCAGCCGGTGGCCACGCCCGCCGCGAAGCAGAAGGTCACGGCGGCCGAAGCGGAGAAGTTGCTGGAGAACATGGATCAGCTGTCGGACGAACAGGTGGCGGAGCTGCTCGCGGTGATGGAAGACGCGGGCGGCGGTGACGGCGGTGACAGCAGCAGCAGCGAGGACGCGGCCTGAACATGACGCCCGAAGAGAAGCGAGCACGCCTGGCCCAGCTCCTGAAGGACAAGTCGCGCCCTGCCTCGAAGCAGGCGCCCCTGTCCTTCGCGCAGGAGCGGATGTGGTTCCTGGACAAGTGGAGCCCCGGCAGCGCGGCGTTCCACATGCCCACCGCGGTGCGACTGACGGGCACCGTGGACACGGACGCGCTGCGCCGCGCCCTGGCCCTGCTGGTGGAGCGGCACGACACGCTGCGCACCACCTTCCAGGAGCGCGAAGGCGGCGGCGTGCAGGTCATCGCCTCCACGGGTGAAGTGCCGCTGGAGGTGATGGACCTCCAGGGGCTGCCGGTGACGGAGCGCGAGGCGGAAGCCCAGCGGCGCGTCGTCACGCTCGCGCAGCAGCCGTTCAGCCTGGAGCAGGGGCCGCTGTTGCGCGCGGTGCTGATGCTCCTGGGCAACGGGGAGCAGGTGCTGCTGGTGGATCAGCACCACATCGTCTCCGACGGCTGGTCCATGGGCGTGCTCGTGCATGAGCTCGCCGTGCTCTATCGAGCCTGCCTGGAGGGTCAGCCCTCGCCGCTCAAGCCCCTGCCCTTGCAGTACGCGGACTGGGCGGCGTGGCAGAAGGAGTGGCTCCAGGGCGCGGAGCTGGAGCGCCAGCTCACCTACTGGAAGAACCGCCTCAACCCGAACGCGCTGCTGGAGCTGCCGCAGGACAAGCCGCGTCCGGCGCTGATGAGCTCCAAGGGCGAGCGGCAGGTGATGCACCTGTCCCCCGCCCTCACCCAGGCGCTCAAGGCGCTGGGCCAGCGCGAGGGCCGCACGCTCTTCGTCACGCTGCTGTCCGCCTTCAACGTGCTCCTGTCCCGCTACACGGGCCAGGACGACATCGTGGTGGGCACGCCCATCGCGGGCCGTCCTCGCGCGGAGGTGGAAGGGCTCATCGGCCTGTTCGTGAACATGCTGGCGCTGCGCTCGGACCTGTCCGGCAAGCCCACGTTCAAGGAGCTGCTGAACCGCGTGCACGAGTCCACGCTGGACGCGTACGCGCACCAGGACATCCCCTTCGAGCGGCTGGTGGATGCGCTCAAGCCGGAGCGGCACCTCAGCCACTCGCCCATCTTCCAGGTGATGTTCGTCCTGCAGAACGCGCCCATGCCGGCCCTGGAGGCCCCGGGCGTGGTGATGGAGGCGAAGCCGGTGGACACCGGCACGACGAAGTACGACCTGTCCCTGCTGCTGGTGGACCTGCCGCAGGGCCTGCGCGTCATCGCCGAGTACAGCACCGACCTCTTCGAGCGCTCCACCGCGGAGCGGCTGCTGGGCCACTACCTGACGCTGCTCGAAGGCATCGTCGCTCGGCCGGACGTGCCCATCTCCCGCCTGCCGCTGCTGCCTCCCGCCGAGCGTCAGCGCGTGCTGAAGGACTGGAACGACACCGCCGTCACGCACCCGAAGGACGCGACGCTCACGTCGCTCATCGAGGCGCAGGTGTCGCGCACGCCGGACGCCGTGGCCCTGGAGTTCGAGGGCAGCCGCCTCACCTACCGCGAGCTGGACGCCCGCGCGAACCAGTTGGCGCACGCGCTGCGCAAGCACGGCGTGGGGCCGGAAGTCCGCGTGGGTTTGTGCGTGGAGCGCTCGCTGGAGATGGTGGTGGGCCTCCTGGGCACGCTGAAGGCGGGCGGCGCCTACGTGCCGCTGGACCCCGGCTACCCGCAGGAGCGCCTGGGCTGGATGCTGGAGGATGCGCGTCCGCCGGTGCTGCTGGTGCAGGAGCGGCTGTTGGCGCGGCTGCCGTCGTCGGGCGCGAAGGTGGTGAAGCTGGACACGGGCTGGGAGGAGATTGCCCGCGAGCCCACCACCGCGCCCGCGCCCACGGCGACGCCGGACTCGCTGGCGTACATCATCTTCACGTCCGGCAGCACGGGCCGCCCCAAGGGCGCGATGAACGCGCACGGCCCGGTGGTGAACCGCCTGCTGTGGATGCAGTCCGCCTACCGGCTCACGCCTTCGGACACGGTGCTGCAGAAGACGCCGTTCAGCTTCGACGTGTCCGTCTGGGAGTTCTTCTGGCCGCTGATGACGGGCGCGAAGCTGGTGGTCGCGAAGCCCGGCGGGCACCAGGACCCGGGCTACCTCAAGTCGCTGATTGCCTCCGCGTCCGTCACCACGTTGCACTTCGTGCCGTCCATGCTCCAGGCCTTCCTGGACGAGCCGGGCGTGGCGGAGTGCACGTCGCTGAAGCGCGTGGTGTGCAGCGGTGAAGCGCTGCCCCTGGAGCTGAAGGAGCTGTGCCTGCGCACGCTGCCCGGCGCGGGGCTGCACAACCTCTACGGCCCCACCGAGGCCGCGGTGGACGTGACGTTCCACACGTGCCAGGCGAACGACGGCCGCCGCTCCGTGCCCATTGGCCGGCCGGTGGACAACACCCAGATTCGCATCCTGGACGCGGAGCTCCAGCCGGTGCCGCAGGGCGCGGCGGGCGAGCTGTACATCGGCGGCGTGCAGGTGGGGCGCGGCTACCTGGCGCGGCCCTCGCTGACGGCCGAGCGCTTCATCCCGGATCCGTACGCGACGGTGCCGGGCGCGCGCATGTACCGCACGGGCGACGTGGCGCGGTGGCTGCCGGACGGTGAAATCGAGTACCTGGGCCGCGCGGACTTCCAGGTGAAGATCCGCGGCCTGCGCATCGAGCTGGGAGAGATTGAGTCCTCGCTGGAGAAGCACCCCACGGTGCGGCAGGCGGTGGTGCTCGCGCGCGAGGACCGGCCGGGCCAGAAGCGGCTGGTGGCCTACGTCACCGGCAAGGACGCGAAGCCGGAGGGCGCGGCGCTGCGTACGTACCTGCTGGAGCGGCTGCCCGAGTACATGGTCCCGTCCAACATCGTGGTGCTGGAGCGCATGCCGCTCAGCCCCAACGGCAAGGCGGACCGCAAGGCGCTGCCCGCGCCGGAGGCCGGTGGCGCGGATCCGTCGCGGCCCTTCGTGGCGCCGGGGACGGCCATCGAGCAGCAGATCGCCCAGGCGTGGAAGGACCTGCTCCACGTGGAGCGGGTGGGCCTGGACGACCCCTTCTTCGAGCTGGGTGGAAACTCGCTGCTCGCGCTCCAGCTCCACCGCCGGTTGACGGCGGAGCTCGGCGTGACGCTGGCGCTCACGGACCTCTTCCAGTACCCCACCGTGCGGGCACTGGCGGCGCGGCTGTCGCGCCGGGAGGACACGCCCTCGGAGGACGCGGCGCAGGCGGGCCGCTCCCGTGCCGAGGCGCGACGCACGGTCAACCGCCGCGCGGGGGCCTCGCGCGGTCGGGTGGAAACGGATGGAGACGCGGATGAGTGACGCAGTGGGTGGTGGCGAGGAGCGCATCGCGATCGTCGGCCTGTCGGGCCGCTTCCCCGGCGCGCGGACGCTGGAGGGCTTCTGGGAGATGCTCCGCCGTGGCGGTGACGCGCGCCGCGTGCCCACGGACGCGGAGCTGGACGACGCGGGCGTTCCCCAGGCCCTGCGCGCCCATCCGCAGTGGGTGCGCTCCAGCTACGTGCTGGAGGGCGCCACGGAGTTCGACGCGGGCCTCTTCGGCTACAGCCCGCGCGAGGCGGAGCTGATGGACCCCCAGCAGCGCATCTTCATGGAGTGCGCGTGGGAGTCGCTGGACAACGCCGGCTACGACCCGGGCCGCTTCAAGGGCGCGGTGGCCGTCTACGCGAGCGTGAGCCTGAGCTCGTACCTGCTGCGCGCGCTGATGCGGCAGCCGGACCTGATGGACGCGGCGGGTTCGTTCGGCGTGATGCTGGCCAACGACAAGGACTACGTGGCCACGCGCGTGTCCCACCGGCTGGGCCTGCGCGGACCCTCCGCGACGGTGCAGACGGCGTGCTCCAGCTCGCTGGTGGCGCTCCACCTGGCGTGCCAGAGCCTGCTGTCCGGCGAGAGCGACATGGCGCTCGCGGGCGGCTCGTCCGTGTCCTTCCCGCAGACGGCGGGCTACCTCTACCAGGAGGGGATGATCTTCTCGCCGGACGGCTACTGCCGCGCGTTCGACGCGAAGGCCAACGGCACCGTGCGCGGCGCGGGCGCGGCGGTGGTGGTGCTCAAGCGCCTGTCGGACGCGCTGAAGGACGGCGACACCATCCACGGCGTGCTCCTGGGCACGGCGGTGAACAACGACGGCGCGGGCAAGGTGGGCTTCACCGCGCCCAGCGTGGAGGGCCAGGCCGCGGTCATCGCGGAGGCGCTGGCCATCTCCGGCGTCACGCCGGAGGACATCCAGTACGTGGAGGCCCACGCGACGGGCACCCCGCTGGGCGACCCGATTGAAGTGGCCGCGCTCAACCAGGCCTTCGGCGGCAAGGAGACGGGCCAGAAGCGCGTGGCGCTGGGCTCGCTCAAGGCGGCCATCGGCCACCTGGACGCGGCGGCAGGCATCGCGGGCGTGGTGAAGACGGTGCTCGCCATGGAGCACGGCGAGATCCCCGCGAGCCCCCACTTCCAGCAGCCCAACCCCGTCATCGACTTCGACGCGGGCCCCTTCTTCGTGCCCTCGCAGCCCCGGCCGTGGACGTCCCCGAACGGGCCGCGCCGCGCGGGCGTGAGCGCCTTCGGCATCGGCGGCACCAACACGCACGTCATCCTCGAAGAGGCCCCGAAGCCGGCCGCCCCCGCTCCGTCCAAACGCGCGTGGCACGTGCTGCCCCTGTCCGCCCGCACGCCCGCCGCATTGGACGCGGCGACGGAGCGGCTGGCCGCGCACCTGGACGCGAACCCGAACGTGTCCCTGGCGGACATGGCCTACACGCTCCAGGTGGGACGCCACGCGCACGAGCACCGACGCGCGGTGGTGGTGAAGGACGTGGCGGACGCGAAGGCGGCGCTGCGGGACGCTCGGCGGCTCTTGGGCGGCTCCGGCACCAACACGCGCCGGCCCGTGGTGTTCCTCTTCTCCGGCCAGGGTTCGCAGTACGTGGACATGGGCCGGGGCCTCTACGAGCAGGAGCCCGTCTTCCGCGCGGAGGTGGACGCCTGCGCGGAGAAGCTGAAGCCGCACCTGGGCCTGGACCTGCGCACCGTGCTCTACCCGCCCACGGACGGGCGCGAGAAGGCGACGGAGCAGCTCAAGCAGACGTCCCTCACGCAGCCCGCGTTGTTCGTCATCGAGTACGCGCTGGCGAAGCTGTGGGCGTCGTGGGGCGTGACGCCGCAGGCGATGGTGGGCCACAGCATCGGTGAGTACGTGGCCGCGTGCCTGTCGGGCGTGTTCAGCCTGGACGACGCGCTGGCGCTGGTGGCCACGCGTGGCCGGTTGATGCAGTCGCTGCCCTCGGGCTCCATGCTGTCCGTGCGGATGACGCCGGAGGCGCTGGCGCCGCTGATGGACGCGCGCATCTCCGTGGCGGCCGTGAACGCGCCGGGCTTCACCGTCGTGGCGGGCCCCACCGATGCGGTGGACGCGCTCCAGGCGAAGCTGGAGGCCCAAAAGGTGGAGGTGTCGCGGCTGCACACGTCGCACGCGTTCCACTCCCACATGATGGACCCCATCGTGGAGGAGTTCCGCCAGGCGGTGGCGAAGGTCGCTCGCAAGGAGCCGAAGGACCTCTACCTGTCCAACGTCACCGGCACCTGGGTGACGCGCGAGGACGCGGTGAGCCCGGCGTACTGGGCCCGGCACCTGCGCGACGCCGTGCGCTTCCAGGACTCGGCGACGCTGCTGTTGAACGACCCCGAGCACGTCTTCCTGGAGGTCGGTCCCGGCAACGCGCTGGCCACGCTGGTGCGCCGCAACGCGCAGGAAGGCACCTTCCCGGCCATCCTCACGACGCTGCCCGCGCCGCGCGACGCCCAGCAGGACGCGCTCACGCACGCCGCGGACGCGTTCGCGAAGCTGTGGCTCGCGGGCGCGAAGACGACCGCCGGCCGCGTCTACAAGGGCGAGGCCCGCCGCCGCATCCCCCTGCCCGCCTACCCCTTCCAGCGCGAGCGCTACGACCTGCTCAAGGGTCCGCCGCCCGCGCTGCCTCGCGCCGCCGCCGCGCGGACCGTGACGACCCAGGGCGTGGAGCTGACCGTCCCGGCATGGCCGCGCACGCGCGCGTCTCCGCGGGTGCCGTCGCTGTCCGGCCAGCGTTGGCTGGTGCTGGAGGCGGACACGCCGGTGGCCTCGCGCGTGGCGGAGCGGCTGCGCCAGGCGGGCGCGGACGTGGTGTCGCTCGTCGCGGGACAGGGCGCGTCGGATCCGGTGACGAAGCGCTTCGCCGTGGATCCGTCGTCTCCGGAAGCGCTGGGCGAGCAGCTGGAGCGCCTGCGCGGTGAGGACTGGACGCCCGCGCACATCGCGTACCTGTGGCCGTTGGTGAAGGAGCCGCGCGATGTGGACTCGGGGCTCGCGACTTCGTTCCACGGGCTGCTCGCGCTGGCGAAGGCCGTGGGCCCGGGCGCGGCGAAGACGCCCGTGACGCTGGACGTGGTGACCACCGGCGCCCAGGACGTCACGGGCGAGGAGCCGCTGCTGCCCTGGCAGGCGGCCGCGGTCGGTGCCAGCCGTGTGCTGCCCCAGGAGTACCCCGGCCTCACCGTGCGCGCCGTCGACGTCACCTGGCCCGCGCCGGAAGAGTCCGCGTCGGGTCCGTGGCTGGAGCGGCTGGTGACGGAGCTGGCCGCAGGCAAGGACCCGGTGGTCGCGCTGCGCGGCCCCTACCGCCACGTCGAGGCGTTCGAAACCCTCGAAGTCCCTGCCCCCACGGAACAGGCCGGACTCAAGGACGGCGGGGTCTACGTCATCGTCGGTGGCCTGGGCCGCGTGGGGCTCGCGCTCGCGGAGCAGCTCACGGAGGCGGTGAAGCCGAAGCTCGTGCTGCTGTCGCGCCGCACGCTCCCCGCACCCGGCGAATGGGACGCGTGGCGCGCGGGCCATGACGCGCAGGACGCGACGTCCAGGGCCATTGACCGCATGCGCGCGCTGGAAAGCTCGGGCGCGCAGGTCCTGGCGCTGCGCGCGGACGCGGGCGTACCGGGTCAGCTCGACAAGGCGCTCCAGGTCGCGGAGGCGAAGTTCGGCCGCATCGACGGCGTCTTCTACGCGGCCGGCGACGGCGGCATGGCCACCCGCATCTCCGTGGCCGAGGCCACGCCGGAGGCCACCACCCCGCTGCTGTCCGGCCGCTTCGGAGGCCTTACGCAGCTGGCGGAGGCGCTGGCGTCACGGCAGCCGGACTTCGTCGTGGTGCAGTCCTCCCTCACCGTGGTGCTGGGCGGCATGGCGGTCAGCGCGGTGGCGGCGGCGCACGCCTGCATGGACGCGGTGGCGGCGCGGCAGGCCCGGCTGGGTGGCACCCGCTGGTACACCGTGGACTGGGACGTGTGGGGCGTGGGCGAGGGCTTCCGGCCCGACGCCGTCATCCCCCCCGCCGAGGGCTTCCGCCTCCTGAGCGCGCTGCTCACCCAGCCCACCGGTGGGCGCTTCCTCGCGTCGCTCGGGTCGCTGGAGGCGCGGCGGCAGGTGGCTCGCGACGGTGCCGCCACCTCCCGCCCGGGTGGAAGCGGCAGCGGCAAGCACCCGCGTCCCCCGCTGGCCAACGCCTTCGTCGCCCCGCGCGACGAGACCGAGGAGAAGGTCGCCGCGCTCTGGCAGGACCTGCTGGGCGTGGAGTCGGTGGGCATCACCGACAACTTCTTCGAACTGGGCGGCCACTCGCTCCTGGGCGTGCAGCTGCTGTCGCGCATCCGCGAGGCCTTCCAGGTCGAGCTGTCCATGCGCGCCCTCTTCGAGTCCCCCACCGTGGAGGTGATGACGGTGGCCATCGTGGAGGCGAGCGCCAGTCAGCTCGACCCCGAAGCCCTGGAAGCCATGCTCGCGGAGCTGGAGCAGAGCTGAAGTCCCCCTTTGCAACGCCGGGCCCGCGCGCACTCCCGTAGTACGGTGCGCGGGCCCTTGACCCTCCTGCCCCCCAGGAGAAAGAGACGTGGAATGAGCCTCGCGCAACGCCTGACCATCACCCAGCCCATGCGGGTCTTCTGGATCACCTGGTTCGGCCAGCTCATCTCGATCCTCGGCTCCGGCCTCACGTCCTTCGGCGTGGGCGCGAAGGTCTTCCTGGACACGCGCTCCACCACGCAGTTCGCGCTGCTGTCCTTCTTCGCGCTGGCGCCCATGGTGGTGCTGTCCCCCATCGCGGGGACGCTCATCGACCGGTGGGACCGCCGCCGCGCCATGCTGCTGGCGGACATGGGCAACGGCTTCACCACCCTGCTCATCTTCGGCATGTTGGTGGCCAGCGACCGGGGGATGTTCAAGCTCGAGACCTGGCACTTCTACCTGCCCGTCTCCCTGGGCTCGTGCTTCGGCGCCTTCCGCTGGCCGGCCTTCTTCGCCACCGTGACGCTCATCGTGCCCAAGCAGCACCTGGGCCGCGCCAACGCCATGGCGGAGGTGGCCAGCGGCGCCAGCCAGATCCTCTCCCCCATCATCGCGGGAGCGCTCATCGACAGCGTGGGCCTGATGGGCGTGCTGACGGTGGACGTCTGCAGCTTCTTCATCGCCGTCACCACCCTGCTGATGGTCCGCTTCCCGCGGCCCACCGTCTCCGCGGAGGGCCAGCAGGGCAAGGGGTCGCTGCTCGCGGAGATGAAGCAGGGCTGGAGCTTCATCAGCGCGCGCAAGGGGCTCTTGTCCCTGATGGCCTTCACCGGCGTGGCCGTGCTGTGCATGGACCTGGTGGTGCTGCTGATCACCCCGCTGGTGCTCGCCTTCACGGACATCTCCACGCTGGGCCGCATCGCGTCCATCGCGGGCGTGGGCGCGCTGTTGGGCGGCATTGGCATGGGCGTGTGGGGCGGCCCCAAGAACCCGCTGTACGGCATCCTCGGCTTCCATGCGTTTTCGGGCGTGGTGCTCTTCATGGCCGCGCCGTCGCCCAGCGTGCCGCTGGTCGCCACCGCCGCCGCGCTCTACCTGTTCACCATGCCGCCCGTGATGGCGGGCATCCAGTCCATCTGGCAGCGCAAGATTCCCTCGGACCTCCAGGGCCGCGCCGCCGCCGTGAAGCGGATGGTCATCCTCTGCGTTTCGCCGCTCGCGGCCCTCATCGCGGGGCCGCTCGCGGATGACCTCTTCGAGCCGGCCATGCGCGAGGGGGGCGCGCTCGCCGGCACCATGGGCCGTCTTCTGGGCGTGGGTCCGGGGCGCGGCATCGCCGTCATCTTCATCGTCCTGGGCCTGCTGACGCTCACGAACGTCGCGGCCGGGTGGCTCAACCCGCGCCTGCGCAACCTGGACAAGGAGCTGCCGGACGCGCTCCCGGACACGCCGCCCGCCACCCCTGACGACACCGCCGCCCCCAACGCCCCCACCGCTGGAGCCTCCGCGTCATGAGCGCCGTTACCCAGATCCTGCGCATGCTGCGCATGCTGCCGTCCGCCATGGCCGTGGCCACCCCGGGCGTGGGCCCCTGGCTCGCCCGCCGCCGCTGGACGCGCGAGGAGGGCACGCTCGCCCTGCCCGGCCTGCACGGCAAGGTGGAGGTGCTGCGCGACACGTGGGGCGTGCCGCACCTCTTCGCCAACGACGAGCACGACCTCTTCTTCGCCCAGGGCTACGTGCACGGGCAGGACCGGCTGTGGCAGCTGGAGATGAGCCGCCGGCTGGTGGACGGCCGGCTCGCGACCCTGCTGGGCCCCATGGGCGTGTCCGCGGATCAGTTCTTCCGCACCATGGGCCTGCGCCACATGGCCGAAAAAGCCTGGGAGCAGGTGGACCCGGAGGCGCGCGCCATCCTGGAGGCCTACAGCGCGGGCATCAACGCGCGCATCGCCGCGGAGCCGCTGCCCTACGAGTTCACCGTGATGGCCACGACGCCCACGCCCTGGACGCCCGTGGACTCGCTCGCGCGCGGCAACCTGCTGGCGATGATGCTGGGCGGCAACCACCGCCTGGAGCTCTTCCGCGCGCGGCTGGTGGCGGCGGTGGGCGAGGACGTGGCCAACGCGCTCCTGCCGCAGAACGCGCCGGAGACGCCCCTCATCGTCCCCAAGGAGGCGCGCCTGACGGGCCTCAAGGACGTGAAGGCGATGTCCGGCCTGGACAGCGTGGACGCGGTGATGGGCGACCCCCACATCGTCTCCGGCAGCAACAACTGGGTGGTGCACGGCCAGCGCACGAAGAGCGGCCAGCCGCTGCTCGCCAACGACGTGCACATCCCGTTGAGCATGCCTTCCACCTGGTACGAGAACGGCCTGCACGGCGGACGCTTCCAGCACGTGGGCTTCTCCCTGCCCGGCGTGCCCATGCTGATTGTCGGCCACAACGGGAAGGTGGCCTGGGGCATGTCCAACCTGGGGCCGGACACCCAGGACTTCTACATCGAGAAGCTGGACGACCCGAAGGCGCCCAGGAAGTACCTCTACCAGGACGTCTGGCACGACCTGGAGGTGCGCCGCGAGGAGATCCCCGTCAAGGGCGGCGCGCCCGTGGTGCTGGAGGTGAAGAGCACGCGCCACGGCCCGCTGATGAACGCGGTGATGGCGGAGGAGTTGAAGGACAGCGAGCCCCTGGCGCTCAAGTGGGCGCACCGCGAATGCCAGCCGCTCATCAACGCCGTGCTGAAGCTCAACCTGGCGGCGGACTGGGAGTCCTTCCGCGCCGCCATGAAGTGCTGGGAGGGGCCGGGCCAGAACTTCGTGTACGCGGACACGGCCGGCAACGTGGGCTACCAGGCCACGGGGAAGATCCCCCTCCGCCAGGGCCACCAGGGCCTCATCCCCATGCCGGGCTGGACGGGTGAATCCGAGTGGACGGGCTTCATCCCCTTCGAGGAGCTGCCCGCGTCCTTCAACCCGCCCGCGGGCTACGCGGCCACGGCGAACAACAAGATTACGTCCGACGACTACCCGCACCTCATCGCGCACAACTGGTTCCCGGGCTACCGCGCGAAGCGCATCACCGACCTGATTGAAGCAGGCACGCAGCACACCGTGGAGTCCATGCGGGACATCCAGGCGCAGACGTACTCGCTGCCTGCGGAGGCGCTGCGCCCCTACTTCCTGGCGGCGGCGCTCCCGGCGGACGACACCCAGCGCCAGGCCGTGGACGCGCTGAAGGCGTGGGACCTGCGCTTCGAGCCGGAGGCCGTGGGCGCCACGGTGTTCCAGGCCTGGTACATCGAAGTGCTGCGCAAGCTGCTCCAGCACAAGCTGGAGCCGTCGCTGGTGAATCAATACCTGATGGGCCAGTACGAACGGCACGGCAGCCTGCACATGCCCTTCGTCATCGGCCTGATGTCCCAGCCGGACAGCGCCTGGTGGGACGACCCGAAGACGCCGGAGCAGGAGACGCGCGACGACATCCTCCGCGCGGCCCTGGGCGTGGCCACCGCGTGGCTTGTGAAGACGTACGGCCCGAAGCCGGAGGCCTGGGCCTGGGGCCAGGTGCACCAGCTGACCTACGCGCATCAGCTGCTGGGCGGGCCCGCCATCCCCGGCCCCATCCGGCGCGTCTTCAACAGCCGCCCGGTGCCGGCCCGGGGTGACAACTACTCCGTGGACGGCGCCTCGTTCCTCTGGAGCCACCCGTTCAAGGTGGTCCACGGCACCGCGCTGCGGATGATTGTGGACCTGGCGGACCTGTCCCGCTCCGTGTCCATCCACTCGCCGGGGCAGTCGGAACACCTGTTCCACAAGCACCGCGACGACCTGATGGAGCTCAACCGCAAGGTGGAGTTCCACCCCATGCTCCACACGCGCCAGGCCGTGGAGCAGCACCGCGAGGCCACGCTGACGCTCACGCCCGCGGTGGCCCTGGTGGCCAAATAAAACAACCCGGACTTGAAGGCCGTCACTCCCCCCGGAGCGACAGGCCTTCAGGCCCGGGTTCCATTGCTTTCAGGCTCCAGCGGGAGCCGGCACTCGTATTCGCGTCGAGTTCCCCCTCAGAAACTCGACGCTTCCCCCTTCTATGTGCCAGCCCCTGCGGTCCCCCTCATTTCCCGCGCATGCCGCGGTGAGCTAAGAAGTCCCCCGACTCCCTGACTCACCGTGTTGCTGCTGCGCGGGCCCCCCTGCTTCCCGTGCTGCGATGAAGGAACAGTACCGGGAGCCCCTGTTTCGATCTGTGAAGCGGCCCACAAGCCCGCTGTGAAGGCGTTCACACCCGCCGGACTTGTCCGCCGGACCTGGATGGGAGGCTTCCCTACCTGCATCCAGGGATTCCGGGCAGAATGACGGTCCCCCCATGTCCTACGCGCAGCTGCTGGCCGAAATCCCCATGTTCGAAAGCCTCGGCCGGGAGGACCTGGAGACCATGTCGTCGCTCCTCCAGCCCCGGCGCTTCGCGAGGGGGGAGGTCATCTTCCATCGGGGGGACGTGGGCACCGCGCTGTTCATCATCCGGCGCGGGCAGGTGGCCATCCGGCTCTCCTCCAGCGAGGGGCGCGAAATCACCCTGGCGCTGCTGGACCGGGGGGACGCCTTCGGAGAGCTGTCGCTGCTGGACGGCGAGATGCGCTCCACGGACGCGATGGCGCGCGAGGAGGCGCACCTCCTGACGCTCCAGCGCGACGACTTCCGGCGCTACCTGGAGACGCGGCCGCAGGTGAGCCTGGCGCTCCTGGCGAACATGAGCCGGCTGGTGCGGCGCACGACGCAGCTCGTGTACGACTCAGCGTTCCTGGACGCGCGAAGCCGGCTGGTGCGGGTGCTGCTGGAGCTGGCGAAGACGCAGGGGAAGCAGTCCCCCGAAGGGCTGTCCATCACCCCGAAGCTCACGCAGTCGGAGCTGGCCAACCTGTGCGGCGTCACCCGCGAGAGCGTCAACAAGTGGCTGCGCTACTACGTGCGCGAGGGGATGCTCAGCTTCGAGGGCGGGCAGATCATCCTCCTCCAGCCGGAGCGGCTGGGCCAGGACGCCGAGTAGCCGTCAGCCGCGCACGCGGAAGAGGGACAGGGGCTCGTCGCGGCCCTTCACCCGCACCGGGGCCAGCGGCTCCAGCGCGAAGGCGCCCGCGTCCAGCAGGGCCCGCGTGGCGTCCGTCATCAGCACCTCGCCCGGGCGCGCGACGCCGCACACGCGGGCCGCGACGTTGGTGGCGTCCCCCACGGTGGCGTACTGGAGGTAGCGCTCCGAGCCGATGTTGCCCGCGGCCACCGGACCGGAGTTGAGCCCGATGTGGACTTGAATCTCCGGCACGCCCTCCGCCCGCCAGCGGTCGTTGAAGGCCGCCAGGGCCTGCTGCATCTCCACGGCCGCGCGCACGGCCCGCTCCGCGTCGTCCGGCCGGGCGAAGGGGGCGCCCCACACGGCCATCAGCGCGTCGCCGATGTACTTCTCCAGCGTGCCCTCGTGGCGGAAGACGACGTCCGCCATCACCGGGAAGTACGCGTTGAGCATGTCCACCACCTGCCGGGGCTTGAGGCGCGAGGACATGGCGGTGAAGCCGGTGATGTCGGAGAAGAGGATGGTGACGTTCGCCTCGCGCACCTCCAGCGGCACGCCCCTGAGCGCCTTCAGCTGGCGCACGACGTC
Organism: Corallococcus sp. CA049B; assembly: GCF_003611685.1. NCBI lineage: Bacteria > Pseudomonadati > Myxococcota > Myxococcia > Myxococcales > Myxococcaceae > Corallococcus > Corallococcus sp. CA049B. Next base: position 29,911 of record NZ_RAWC01000031.1, read on the forward strand.
CGGCGGGAAGAAGCGCTGGTAGGCGTTGCGCAGCACCGCCTCCTCCTCCAGGCGCCGCGCCAGGTGCGCGTGGTCCAACGCGATGGCGGCCTGGTTGGCGAAGGCGGTGAGGAACTCCAGGTCCTCGTCGGTGAAGAGGCCTCCCTGCTTGAGGCTGTCCAGGTACAGCACGCCCAGCACCGCGTCCCGCGTGCGCAGGGGCACGCAGAGCGAGGCGCGGATGGACTGGCGGAAGACGGAGTCCGCGCCCACGAGCCGCGCGTCGTCCTGCGCGTCGGTGAAGAGGGCCGCCACGCCGCGCGAGTGCACGTAGTCCACGATGTGCTGGCTGTAGAAGCGCTCCGGCAGCGCCCCACCCCGCGCGCCACGGGACACACGCGGCTCCAGCGTCCCCGTGTCGCGGTCCACCAGCAGCACCGCCGCCCGGTCCACCGCCCAGATTTGAAAGACGAGCTGGAGCACGCGCTCCAGCAGCCCGTCCACCGGGCCCGGAGAGGACAGGATCTGGCCCACCTTGAGGAGCACCTGGAGCTTGTCGCGGGTGCGGTCCGGCGAGCGCGTGTCGAGCAGCGCCTCCATGGTGGGCCCGCCGGAGAAGCGCGTCTCCAGCGGCTGCGTGCGCAGCGGGCCCCAGCCGTCCGGCAGCGGCGTGTCCAGGGACACCAGCCGGAACCACACCTCGCCGCAGCGGAAGGACTGGCCGTGGCCCAGCTCCTGGCGCGACACGCGGTGCGGCCCCACGAAGCTGCCGTTCTTGCTATCCAGGTCCACCAGCACCACGCGCCCGCCCGCGCGCTCCAGCCGGGCGTGGCGCCGCGACAGGCTGGGGTGCGGCACGCGGATGCCGTTCTCCTCGGTGCGGCCGATGGTGGTGGTGCCCTCCGGCAGCATCACCACCCGTTCATCCACCTGGCCTGGATTGAGGATGACGCGCATGCGCTAGACGGACTTCACGTGGGCCCCTTGGCCGTGAAGGCGCCTGGCCGGGGCGGGGATGCGGGTGCTTCCATGACGGCGGGGGCCACCTGTTCGGAGGTGCGGTCCGCGGAGGACTCGGACTGGCTGCCGTGGCGGGCCACCACCTCGCGCACCGCGAGCGACTGGCCTCCGGGCCCCGGCAGGTGGCGGTCCCCGGCGAGCCGGCAGTCGAAGGCGTCCTGGAGCCGTGCGGCCAGCGTCTCGCTCACCAGCACCTGGTCGCGCGCGGCCACGGTGGCGAGCCGGGCCGCGGTGTTCACCACGTCGCCCAGCACCGTGTGGTCCAGGCGCCCGCGCCCGGCCGCGCCCACGTTGCCGGACAGCACCGGCCCGGTGTCCACGCCCATGCAGACGCCGTGGGCATACGGAGACGCGTCACCGCCGCTCCACGCCAGGCCCTGCAGCCGCTGCCTCACCGCGAGGCAGGCGTCCAGCGCGCGCGCCACGTGGCCTTCGCCCTGGAAGACGGCCATCACGGCGTCGCCCAGGAACTTGTCCACCACGCCGCCGCGCGACTCCAGCTCCGGGAGGATGACCTCGAAGTTGGCGTTGAGCCGGCGCAGCGCGGACTCCGGCGGGTGCTTGCGGGTGACGGCGGTGAAGTCCGCCACGTCCAGGAAGGCCACCGTGGCGTCCACCTGCTCGCCCGCGAGCCCGCCCGGGCCGCGCACCAGCGGCAGCATCCGGTCCACGATGCCGCCGTGCACGAACATGCGCAGCAGCGCGTTCTCCTCCGTGGAGCGCACCGCGCGGCGCAGCTCCGCCACGTGGCGCACCGTCTTGGCCAGCGTGGACTCCAGGTCGTCCAGGTCCACCGGCTTCACGAGGAAGTCGAACGCGCCCCGGTTCATCGCCGTGCGCAGGTTGGGCAGGTCACCGTACGCGGAGACGATGACGACCTTCACCAGCGGATCCACCTCCCCCACGCGCGACAGGAAGGTGAGCCCGTCCATGCGCGGCATGTTCAGGTCGCACAGCACCGCGTGGGTGTCCGGGTGCTGGCGCAGGGCCTCCAGCGCCTCTTCACCATCGCGCGCGAAGACGAAGCGGTAGACGCCGTCGCGCACGTGCCGGCGGAAGCGCTGGCGCATGAGCAACTCCACGTCCGGCTCGTCGTCCACCACCAGCACCGTGGCGGCCTGCGCGGCGCGGCCCGCCTCCACCAGCGCGACGAAGGCCGCGGCCAGCTCGCGCGCGGAGGTGAAGCGCTGCGCGAGCGCCGGGTGCAGGGCGCGCTGGAAGAAGGCGTCACCGCCCGCGCCCAGCTCCGGCACCAGCTGCGAGACGGGCACCGCGGGCGGGTGGAAGGCGCCGCGCAGGAGCGCGCCCACGGACTCGGCCCCGTAGGGGAACTGGCCGGTGAGGGCGCGGTAGAGCACCACCGCGAGCGACCAGAGGTCCGCTCTCGCGTCCAGGTCCGGGTCCGCGCGCAGCTGCTCCGGGCTCATGTAGCGCAGCGTGCCGGTGAGGCCCTCCGCCTGCGCGGGCGCGCCGGTGGGGACGAGCGAGCGCGCGAGCCCGAAGTCGAGCACCTTCACCACCTCCTCCCCGTCCACGTGGGCGAGGAAGAGGTTGGCGGGCTTCAGGTCGCGGTGGACGAGCCCCGCCGCGTGCGCCGCCGCCAGCGCCCGGGCCACCGGCGTGACGAGCGCGGCCACGCGGGCCGGGGACAGGCGCCCCTGCTGGGTGAGGCGCGTCTCCAGGTCCTCGCCCTCCAAGAGCTCCATGACGATGTACGGCACGCCGCCGTCCACGCCGGAGTCGTGCACCTGCACCACGTGCGGGTGGCGCAGCCGGGCCACGGCCTGGGCCTCCTGTTCGAAGTGGCGGTGGGCCTCCGGCGTGCGCGCCACGACGTCGGAGGCGATGAGCTTGAGGGCCACGTGCCGCTGGAGCTGCAGGTCGACCGCGCGCCAGATGGCGCCCATGCCACCGCCGCCAATCCTGCGCTCCAGCGCGTACCTGCCGCCCAGCGGGCGCCCGGTGTCCATCGGCCCTGTGTCTCCGTCCCGGGCACGGCCACAGCGCGCGTGCCTCGCGAAGCCGGGGATGATGGCACACTTGGCCCCTCCCCTGGCGTGCCCATTCGGTGCCGCGCCCGGAGTTCCGGGGCCGCCCGGCTGCACGCCCGGTGTGGGAGGAGGACCGTCAGGTGCGGGTCAGCGCCTGGGCGAGCCGGGGCAATACCTCCCCCGCTCGCGCCTCCACGCGCACCTCCGCGAGCCCGTCGCCCCGGCTCTCCCCGATGTTGAGGATGCCAATGGGCATGTGCCGCTCCGCCGCGCGCGTGACGAAGCGGAAGCCGGAGTAGACCGTCAGCGACGAGCCCACCACCAGCAGCGCGTCCCCCTCCTCCACGAGCGCGAACGCGTCCTGCACCAGCGGCGCCGCGACGTTGTCCCCGAAGAACACCACGTCCGGCTTCAGCGTCCCGCCACAGCGCGTGCACGCGGGGACGCGGAAGCCCTCCACGGCCTCCTGCGACAGCTCCGCGTCGCCGTCCGGACGCAGCTCCACGACGGTGTGCGCGAAGTCCGGGTTGAGGCCCAGCATCCGCGCCTGGAGCGACGCGCGAGGCTCCTGCGCGCCACACGCCAGGCAGCGCACCCGCGACAGCGCGCCGTGCAGCTCCAGCACGCGCTCACTGCCCGCCGCGTGGTGCAGGCCGTCCACGTTCTGGGTGATGAGCCCGGGCACCACGCCCGCCTTCTCCAGCGCGACGAGCGCGAGGTGCGCGTCGTTGGGCCGGGCGGTGGTGAAGCGCGGCCAGCCCAGCAGGCTGCGCGCCCAGTAGCGCTGACGCACCTCCGGCTGGTGCAGGAACTCGCGGTGCTGGATGGGGTTGCGCACCTTGTGGCGCGTCTCCGGGCCGCGATAGTCGGGGATGCCGGACTCGGTGCTGATTCCGGCGCCGGTGAGCACCACGACGCGGCGTCCGCGCAGCAGCCTGGCCAGGGCGTCCACGCCGGCCTCCGGCGGGAGGGCGGCGACAGGGGAGTCCGTGAGGAGCGTCATTCCACCCTCCGTATAACGTGGCCCGTTCGCGCTCGCTTGCGGGGCCTTGGCGCTTCGGGTGAGGCACCTACCGGACGAGCGCGTCCCTGGCGGGGTCCGCGGGCTTTGGCGTGGTCATGGCGGCCTTGATGCCCTTGCGAGCGGCGGGGGGCAGCCTGGCGATCCAGCGGTCCATCGCCTGGCGCAGCTCCGGCACGGAGGACTCGTCGTCGGGGAGCGCTCCGGCCTCCTGGCGGGCCTCGGCGGCGAGGCGGACGGCGCGGGCCGGGTCCGTCTTCGCGTCCCACAGCGCGCGGGCCAGCATGTAGCGCGCGGCGGGGCGCTCCGCGGGACGGGGCCGGGCGCGCTCCCACCCGGCGACGGCCTGCTCCAGCGGGGCCAGCGCCTCGCGCGGACGGCCGAGCACCATGTACGTGCGCCCCAGGTCCACCAGGGCCCCCGTCCAGCCGCCGTTCACGTCGTCCGGCAGGGACGTCTGGAGCGCGGCGGCGCGCTGGAAGTACGGCAGGGCCTGGTCCGGCTGGTTGCGGTAGCTGAGCGTCTGGCCCATGCCCCGGAGCACCAGCGCCAGCGTGGGGTGGTCCGGGCCCAGGCTCTTCTCCACCTGCTCGAGCGCCGTGGCGAAGCGCTGGGTGGCCTCCTCCAGCCGGCCCATGTGCACCAGCAGCGTGCCGATGTTGTTGACGATGATGGCCACCGTGGAGCTGTCGCGCCCCTCCGTCTTCTCCGCGATGCTCAGCGCGCGTTCGTAGAGGGGCAGCGCCTCCTCGCGCTTGCCCTGGTACTGGAGCGCCAGTGCCAGGCTGTTGAGCGCGTCCGCCACCTGCGGGTGGTCCTGGCCCAGCGAGCGCTCCAGCAGCGCCAGCGCGCCCCGGGCCAGCCGCTCCGACTGCACGAAGTCACCCTGCTGCCAGCGCACGCTGGCCTGCTCCAGGCGGATGCGCGCCACGTCCGGGTGCTCGGGGCCCAGCGCCCCGCGCACGGTGCCCAGGGCGCGCTCGTACAGGCCCAGGGCCTCCTCCGCGCGCCCCTGCGAGCGGCGCACGGTGCCCAGCTCCACGCGCACGTCCGCGACCTCCAGGGCCTCCGGGCCGAAGCGCTTCTCCAGGAAGGACAGCGCGCGGGTGAGCTGCTCGTGGGCCTCCGGGTAGCGGCCCTGGCGCGACAACAGCCGGCCCAGGTTCATGGCGAGCGCGCCGGCCAGCTCCCTGCTGGCGCCCAGCCGCTCCACCGCGGCGCTGGCGCGCTCCGCGGCCTGCTGCCCCTGGGCGTAGTGGTCCAGCCGTTCGCCCGTCACGCGCACCGCCAGCGTCCACGCGCGAGCGGCGGCGTCGTCGTTGCGGCCGGCCTCCGCGGTCCACGCGGCCTGGAGCACCGTGGCCTCCGCGCCCCGGTAGTCCCCCGCCCCGTCCTTCAGCTCCGCGAGCAGCAGCAGCGCGTCCGCGGCGCCGGACCAGTCCCCCGCGGCGCGCGCGGCCTGGGCCACCGGCTCCACGCGCGCCACGCCCTGCGAATAGCGGCCGGCGGCGCGCAGCGCCCTCGCGTCCACGAGCGCCTGGAGCAGCGCGACCGTGCGGTCCCTGGCGGCGGGGTCGGCGGGTGAGGAGTGGCCGCGCGACGTCAGCGCCTCCACGTCCGAGCAGCCCGCCAGCGGCGTCAGCCCCTCAACCGCGCGGGGCGCCCGCTCCACCAGGTCCGGGTCCGCCTGCGTGAACAGCTGCGTGAGCGCGGCCACGTCCGCGAGCCGCGCGTCCAGGCAGCGCATGCGCAGCGCCATCACCGCTTCGCTCTGCTCGTGGCGCACGCGGGTGGCTTCGCAGGCCGCCGTGCGCGTCGTCACCCACGCGGCGGTGTACGCGTCCAGTCCCCGGCGCACGTGCCGGAAGGCGTCATGCGCGAAGCGGCGCTGGGTGCCGACGAAGGCCGCCTCCACCGCCTGCTGCCGGGGAGCGTCCCACACGCCGTCCATGGCGCGCGCGGCGCCCTCGCAGCCGGTGGTGTCGCGGCCGTGGAGGACGTGCGTGAGGCCCACCGCGGACAGCAGGAGCAGTGACGCGCCCGCCACGCGCAGCCGGCGCGTCCGGCGCGCCGCGGGGTCCGCCTCCAGCGCGGCGATGAGCGCCTCCATGGACGCGTGGCGGTCCTCGGGCTTCACCGACAGGCCCTTCACCACCACCTTGCGCAGCCACTGCGGCACGCCGGAGTGCCGGGGCACGCTCTTCACGCGCCCCGCGTGCACCGCCTGGGACAGCTCCTCCACCGTGGCGCCCGCGAAGGGGCGCTCGCCGTAGAGGCCTTCGTAGAGCGCGGCGCAGAAGCCGAACTGGTCGCTTCGCGCGTCGGTGCGCTCCTCCGGCGGGAACTGCTCCGGGGCCATGTACGCGGGCGTGCCGCCCTCCATGGCGCGCGGGTGCGAGGGGCTTCCCGGCATCACCGGCGGGGCCACGGCGCCGAACATGATGCGCGACAGGCCGAAGTCGGTGACGCGCACGCGGCCGTCCTGGCCCACGAGGATGTTCTCCGGCTTCACGTCGCCGTGCACGACGCCCACCGCGTGCGCGGCGGCGAGCCCCCGGGCCACGGCGAGGAACAGCTCCACCACCTGACGCCACGGGTGCGGACCGTCGTGCTCCCACTTGCGCAGCGTGTGCGCGTCCACCAGCTCCATGGCCAGGAAGACCTGCCGGCCGAAGGTGCCCACGTCGAAGACGGAGACGACGTGCGGGTGGGAGACGCGGGCCATGGCCTGCGCCTCGCGCAGCACCTGCGTGCGTCCGGCCTCCGCGCCCAGCCCCAGCGCCTCCACCTGGAGGAGCTTGAGCGCGACGCGGCGGTCCAGCTCCGGGTCATAGGCGGCGTACACGACGCTCATCCCGCCCACGCCCAGCATCTCCAGGATGAGATAGCGGCCCACCGCCGTGCCGCGCGCGAGCGGCGGCGTGGGCAGCCTCAGGCGCGGCTTCTTTCCGCGCCACGGGTCCACGGCCAGCGTCGCCAGCTGGCTGTCGAGGACCTCCTCCTCCGGAGCGGCAGGCCCGGAGTCCGCGGGCGGCTGCACCTTCAGCGCCTCGGACACCATGCGCCGGCAGGAGGGACACGTGTCCAGGTGCTCGTCGACGAGCGCGGCCCTGTCGGAGGGCAGCGTCCCGAGCAGGAGATCCATGAACGTGGGTTCGTCCAGACAGGCGAGGGGCATGGGAGGCACTTGGAGGGCGGCAGCACAGCAGGAGTCACGGCGGGCGTCGAGTCACCCCCGGGACGTTTCATGCGTTGAAGGGTCGCCTGCTCGGCGGGTGGGACGTCGGTTCGCGAACGCACGCGTCTCAATGTGTTGAGCCAGGGGGCGCTTTCTGGGAAGTGTCCGAACATGCGGCGGTTGCGACGTCTCGGATGGGCCGGACTGATATCGCTGGCGCTGCACGCCCTCATCTTCGGGCTGTTGTGGGCGCTGGACCCTCATCCGTCGCCCAACGGACGGACGGCCCGGCTGCGAGAGAAGGCGGTCGAGGTGGAGATCATCACCCTCTCCCCTTCCGTCACCCCGGCGATCCAACCGCCTCCGGTCCGGGAGCCCGCAACGCCACCGTCCGGCATCGCGGCGCGTGAGCCGCCGAAGCGCGCCCCGCCCCCCGTGGCGACACGCGAGGCGCCGGAGCCCGCTCCGCCGCCCGTCAAACCGAGCGCGCCGACGAAGGACGTGCCGACGGAGCCACCTCCAGCGACCGCGACGCGCGAACCCTCGGAGCCGCCTCCGCCTCCCGTCGCGACGCGCGAGCCTGCTCCTTCCGAAGACGCTCCTCGCGCGACGGCGGACGACCTTCCGCGCCTGGACATCGCGACCCGCGCGCCCGCTCCAGCCGGGGACCGGCCCCCGGGCTCCCTTCCCTCGAACCTGCTCCCCTCCCCCGGCTCGAGCACGGGGATCATCATCACGACGCCAGAGAACTCCCGGGGCGGTGGCCGCACGCTGCGCCCCGGCGACCCGAGCCTGTCCGCCGAAGCCCTCGCCGCCGAGGAACACGCGCGCGTGTCAGAGCGCGTGCAGGGCATCGTCGACGAACGCCGCGCGCGCGACCGCGTGGACACCGGCCGCATCCATCCCTACTTCGGCCAGCTGCGCGCGCAGTTGGAGAAGCAGATGGACGCCCCGCCCCTCTTCGACATGCCCAGCTTCCCCAAGCAGCTGCTGTACTCCTACGCGGAGAAGGCCCGGCAGTTCGGCGCCAGCGGCTCCCCGGGAGCCATGCCCGGGCCTCGCAAGCCCCCCAAGCCGGGCGAGCTCCTCGCGAAGCGCGCCCGCGACGAGCCCGGCTACAACCGCCTGCGCGGCCTCTCCCAGGCGGGCGAGGAGCTCCAGGACTTCGCCCACGGCGTCAGCACCCTGAAGCTCACCGTCACGCTGGAGCTGCTCCAGGGCCCGGACGGACTCCTGCGCGAGGTGAAGCTCATCAGCCGCAGCGGCAACCGAGCCTACGACGACTACGTGCTCCAGGCCGTCCCGCCCGCGCTGGGAAAGTCCGCCCCGCCGCCCCCGGACGCGATGGGCGTGCACACGGACGGCATCCGCAGCGTGTGGGCCGTGGAGGGCCGCGTCGTCTACGTGCGCAAGGTCAGCGAGATGAAGAAGGGCTCGGACAACATCTACCTCGCCGCCCTCACCGCCGCGGGACTCCTCGCCGGAAACTTCGATGAGACCACCGGCGAGGTCTACATCATCGACGTGCGCAACCCGCACTTCGAATGCCGCTCGCGCCTGCTGCGCGTCTACTGACTCAGGGCGTGAACGCCGCCGGCCACCGCACGCCTCCGCCCAGGGGCAGCAGCGCCTCCGCCACGTCGAGCAGCGCCCCATCCATCCACCGCCGCCCCACCAGCTGCGCCCCCACCGGCAGGCCCGCCGACGTGCGCCCCAGCGGGAACACCACGGCGGGGCTCCCCGTCGCGTTGAACAGGCAGGTGAACCCGCCCAACGCCTCCAGGTAGTCGCGAGGCGCGCCGTCCACGTCCACCGGAGCCCCGAACGGCGTGTGCGGCGGCGCGGCCGTCATCGCCACCGGCACGAGCCACGCGTCCCAGCCAGACAGGAAGTCCTCCAGCAGACCGATGTGCACGTCCCGCCGGCTGAGCGCCGTGCCGTAGCCCGTCATGTCCACGCGGGAGCCCTGCAAGATGGCCTTCGCCAGCAGGTCGCGCTCGAAGGGAAGGAACTGCTGCTGGTAGCCCTCGCGCACGGGCGGAGGCAGGGGCGCCCCCACCTCGGCGCCCTCCATCAGCCCCCACACCTCCACCAGGTCCGTGAAGTCCTGTCCCGGCGGCACGGCCTGCTCCACCACGACGCCCTCCGCGCGGGCAGCGGCGGTGAAGCGCTGGAACAGCTCACGCGTCTCGCGGTCGGCCTGGAAGGGCCCCAGCGTGTCCGCCCACGCCAGCCGCAGGCCCTTCAGGGCCCGGGGCTTCGCGGCCCCCACCGGCACGACGGGCGGCACCTCCGGAGCGCGCGGATCCGCGCCCTCGATGAGGGACAGGATGAGCCGCACGTCCGCCACCGAGCGCGCCAGCGGCCCCGCGCACGCCATGTGGCGCACGTGGCGCGGCCCGTCCGGCGGGTCCGGGATGTGGCCGAAGGTGGAGACGCGGTGCTCCGTGGGCTTGATGCCCACGATGCCGCAGTAGTGCGCCGGCTGGCGGATGGAGCCGCCAATGTCGCTGCCCACCTCGAACGGGGTGAGCCCCGCCGCCACCGCCGCCGCCGCGCCACCGCTGGAGCCGCCCGGCGTGCGCCCCAGGTCATGCGGGTTGTTCGTGCGGCCCCAGAGCGGCCCGTGCGTCTGGAAGTCCGCCGCGAACGGCGGCAGGTTCGTCTTGCCGAAGAGGATGGCCCCCGCCGCCTTGAGCCGGGCCACCACGGTCGCGTCCCGCGCGGGCACGTACTCCGCGAAGCCCGGGTGCGCGGACGTCGTGCGCAGGCCGTCGGTGCTGAACGCGTCCTTCACCGTGAAGGGCACGCCGTGCAGCGGGCCCCACGACTCCCCCCGGGCGAGCGCCGCGTCCGCCGCTTCCGCCCGCTTCCGGGCCCGGGCCTCGTCCCACGTCACCACGGCATTGAGCGCGGCGTTGTGCGCGCGCGCGCGGGCGAGGAAGGCGTCCAGCACCTCCACCGCGGTAACGTGACGCTCGCGCAGGGCGGCGGCCAGCTCCGTCGTCGTGAGGGACACGAGCGCCCGTGCGCCCCCAGCGGTTCCGGGCTCGTGAAGCAGGACAGATGATTTCATGTGCGGACACTCCCCCCGGAGGCCGCCCTCCGGCGGCGCGGCCTCCCATGCCCCCGGTTCTAGCAACTCCTCAGCGCGCCCGGACCTGGGGAGCCGGCGACACCACGTAGGCGGACGCGGAGTCATCCACCTTCACTTTCGGTGGACGCCGGGACTCCTCGAAGAGGCGGTAGCCCGGCTCCAGGCCGCGCCAGAAGGCCTTCCGCGCGTCGGTGACGCCGGAGAGGGCCTCCAGCGCCGCCAGCCCCGCCGCGTCCAGCCGGCGTGGGAAGAGGTGCACCGGCACGTCGCGGCCCATGCGCGCGCGGGCCTCGGACACCATCACGTACAGCTCCTCGATGGGGCCGTCCTCGATGGCCAGGCAGCCGATGCTCACGCAGTCGCCGTGGATGTAGATGTCGCCCCCGGGCTTCGCGGCGCCCAGCTTGCGGTCCAGCGCGTTCGGGTAGCTCACCCGCATGGACAGGTGGTACGCGCTCCACGGGTTGAAGAGGTCCACCGTGTAGAAGCCCTCCGGGACCTGCAGGTCGCCCTGGGCCCGCTTGGGGCCCACGTCGCCGGAGGCCGCGCAGACGGGGAAGGTGCGCACCTTCACCAGCGGCTGGCCCGGCCTGCCCGCCCAGACCTCCAGCTCGCGCTCGACCTTGAAGGCCCGCAGGTAGAGCTCCTCCGGGGGCCAGGACAGCCCCGCCGCCTTGAACGTCTGGACAAGGCCGGCCGTCTGGCGCCTGCGGGCCGCTGCGACCCGGTCCTCCGCGTGGGCGCACAGCGAGGCCAACAGGACACCGCACGCGAGCAGGGTCTTCATGGGCGGAATGCTCCTTGGCGGAAAACCGTTTGACGCCGGGCGGACGTCAATCCGGTCCCTGGGCAGGGATGGGCGGCGAACAGGCTACACGCACGGGGGCACCCCTGGCCCCCTGCTTCCCAAGCTGCTAGCAAGCGGTACGTGGGCTTTCTGGATGACGTTCAGCGCAACGGCGATGGAAACCGGGGGCTGCCCGGTGTTCTCATCTCCAACGTGCATCATGGCGAGCAGGGGCCGCCGGTGTGCGCAACGACGGATGCTCCCCGCCCCGTGCCGTTCCGGCCTTTTGCCTAAGAATGAATGACTCCCTCGAGACCCTCCTCGCCGACGGCATCATCGACGCCGTCATCGGCCAGCTGAAGACGGGGAAGGAGGCGGAGGTGTGGCTCGTCCAGCACGCCGGCCAGGTCGTCGCAGCGAAGCTGTACAAGGAGCGCCACGAGCGCAACTTCCGCAACAACTCCGGCTACAAGGAAGGCCGCGAGGTGCGCAACTCGCGCACGCGCCGCGCCATGGAGAAGGGCAGCCGCTTCGGGCAGGCCGCCGCGGAAGAGGCGTGGAAGAACGCGGAAGCGGACTCGCTCTACAAGCTGCACGCACAGGGCGTGCGCGTGCCCACGCCGGTGCTGTTCTACGAGGGCATCCTCCTCATGGAGCTGGTGCGGGACGCGGAAGGCCAGCCCGCGCCCCGGCTGGTGGAGGCCCCGCCCCAGACGCCCGAGGAGGCCGAGGCCCTCTACCTGGACCTGCGGGCCCAGGTGGTTCGCACCCTGTGCGCGGACCTCATTCACGGGGACCTGTCGCCCTACAACATCCTGATGAGCGGGTCCGGCCCGACCATCATCGACTTTCCGCAGACGGTGGCGGCGGCGCGCAACAGCCAGGCGGAGTTCTACTTCCGCCGCGACCTGGACAACGTGCGGCAGTTCCTGGAGGGCTTCTCGACCCGGCTGGCGGGCCGCGCGGGTGACACGGGCGAAATCTGGAACGCGTACGTGCGGCGCGAGCTGACGCCGGAGTACGTGCCGTCGGGCGCGTTCCGCGAGGCGCCGCGCCGGCAGGGCGCTGGCCGTCAGGCGTCCCGGCAGGAGCGGTTCCTCCAGCAGGAGGAGGCCCGGCGCAACGAGGCCCGTCCGGCTCCGGCGCCCGTGGCGGCGGTGGAGGTGGAGGAAGGGCTCAGCGCGGAGGAGGCGGAGCTGCGCGCGCTGGAGGCGCTGGTGCTGCGCCAGGGTGGCGGCGAGCGCGGGCGGCCCATCGTCACGGCGAGCCCGCGGGATGGGCGTCGGCGCGGTGGGTTTGGTGGCAAGCCGCCGCCGCGCACCGGCAACGCGCCGAGGCCCGGGAACGGCGGGCCCCAGCAGAACGCGGGAGCGCGTCCGCCCCAGGGGGGCGGCAACAACCGGCCCAACGGCAACACCAACGGGCGTCCTCAGCAGGGCGGGCCGCGCAACGGCGCTCCGGCGCAGGGCGCGAATGCTCCGGTGGCGCAGGGCGATGCGCGCATGAACGGTCGGCCGCAGCAGGGAGGGCCGCGCAACGGCAACCCCCGCAGCGACGGACGTCCGCCGCGCCAGCCCAACGGCGGGGCGCGCACGAATGGCCAGCCGATGGGCGAGAACGCTCAGGCGCCGCAGCAGAACGGCCGGCCGCCACGCATGAACGGCCAGCCGCACGGCGAGAACGCGCAGGCGCCGCAGCAGAACGGCCGGCCGCCACGCATGAACGGCCAGCCGCACGGCGAGAACGCGCAGGCGCCGCAGCAGAACGGCCGGCCGCCGCGCATGAACGGCCAGCCGATGGGCGAGAACGCTCAGGCGCCGCAGCAGAACGGCCGGCCTCCGCGCACGAATGGCCAGCCGTACGGCGAGACCGCTCAGGCTTCTCCGCAGAACGGCCGGCCGCCGCGCATGAACGGGCAGTCCCGCGGCGGTGAGGCGGGCCAGAACGGCCAGCCCCACGGCGACAACGGTCAGGCGCCGCAGCAGAACGGCCGGCCGCCGCGCATGAACGGGCAGTCCCGCGGCGGTGAGGCGGGCCTGAACGGCCAGCCGCGCATGAACGGACAGCCGTCAGGCGAGAACGGCCAGGAGTCGCAGCAGAACGGCCGGCCGCCGCGCATGAACGGCAGGTCTCGTGGCGGTGAGGCCGGCATGAAGGGTCCGTCGCGCCAGAACGATCAGCCATATGGCGGTGAGGCGGGCCTGAACGGTTCGCCGCGCATGAACGGCCAGCCTCACGGCGGTGAGCCGGATGTGAACGGCCCGTCGCAATCGCAGAACGGCAACGGCCGGCCGCCTCGCAACGAGTGGCGCGCGAATGGGCGTCCGCAGCAGAACGGCGGGCCCCGCCAGGATGGGCCGGGGGCGCAGTCGCGCATGAACGGCCGGCCGCCTCGCAACAACGGCTCCTTCCAGGATGACGCCCCGCAGCAGAACAGCGAGCCGCGCCAGAATGGCCGGGGTCCGGGCTCGGGTCCCCGCGAGGCGCGTGGCAACCTGCCCAACAACGGTCCCCGGATGCCCCGTCAGGGCCCGGAGCGCGGCGCGGGACGTTCGTCCCGGGGTTCCGCGCCCCAGGTGAGCTACGTGGCCCGTCCGCCCGCTGCCTCGTCCTCGAACCCCGAGACGGGCTCCTCCTAGCCGTCGGGCAGGGGAGCCCGTAGCTGAGCTCCCCGCCAGCGGCGCACCGCGAAAACCTGTCCGACTGTCGGACAGGTTTGGCGGACCCCGAGGTCGGCCCCGGCGACAGCCGGACCCTGGAAACCTGTCCGACTGTCCGACAGGTTTGGACGACGCGAGCCCAGCCCCGTCACCCGCCGGACCGCGAGAACCTGTCCGACTGTCGGACAGGTTTTGAACCGCGCCGTCCGGGAGGTGCCGCGCCCTACTCCGCCTTCACCGGGGGCTGTTCGCGCGCCAGCTCCTCACGGAAGAACCGGCTGCCCTTCGCGAGCGTCTCCATGTACGGGCGCACGTCCTCGCGGGCCTCCGGGCTCAGCTTCGCGAACGGCGTCACGTGCGCGTCCGGCACGTAGCGGAACGTCAGGTTGATGCGCCGCGTGCGGAAGTCCGGCAGCTCCGGCGGCATCACGTGCCCCGCGCGCGTGTCCACCCGCTGCACCCGGTGGAACGTCTGGTCCTTCCACTGCGCCCCGCCAAAGAGCTGCAGCGCCCCGTCATCCAGCCACTGCTCCAGCACCACCGCGTCCCGCTCGCCGGGCCGCGTGGACGTGACGAACTGGATGAGCGCGCGCTCGCCCAGGGACAACGACGCCACCGGGCCCGGCTCGAAGTCCTTGTGCTCGCCCACGCGCGCGGTGTCCACCCAGCGCCCGTCCTCCAACCGGCTGCCGTAGAAGTTCACCAGGCACGTGTTGAGGTGCCAGCCCTGCGGCATGTCCGGGCCCCGGAACATCCGCCGCGCCAGCGCCTCCACCTTTTCAATCTGCCGCTGCAGCACCGCCGGGAACGGCTCCGCCTTCACGCAGCGGTTCTGCACGCCCTTCGGGGGCCGGTAGTAGTCCAGGCACGCGAACTGCCAGTTGCCCAGCCAGTACACCGGCCGGAGCAACCGCCGCTGCTGCTGCCCCTCCGGCGGTGGGAAGTGCTTCGAGTAGCGCTCCTCCCACAGCGGATGCAGCGTGCCCAGCCACGCCAATATCTCCGCGCGGTCCGCCGAGTTCAGGAAGCTCGCGTTGTAGTGGTGGCCCGGCGTGCGCTGCGCGGCCTTGCGCGCCAGCGGGGAACCCGGGCCCCTGCGGGGAGGCAAGGCCATGCGCTCAGGTCCTCACGCCTCGGAGGCGGCCACGTCCAACGCCAGTTCGATCATCTCGTCGAACGTCGTCTGACGGTCCTCCGGCGACAGGTGCTCGCCGGTGCGGATGTGGTCCGACACGGTGAGCAGGGACAGCGCCCGAGCGCCGAACTCCGCGGCCACGCCGTACAGGCCGGCGATCTCCATCTCCACCGCCAGGATGCCCATCTTCTCCAGCGTCGCGTTGAGCGCTTCCTGCGGGTGGTAGAAGAGGTCCGAGGTGAAGACGTTGCCCACGCGCACCGGCTTGTTGCGCTTCTCCGCCGCCTCCACCGCGCGCCGGGCCAGCGTGAAGTCCGCCACCGCCGGGAAGTCGTGGCCCATCACGCGCATGCGGTTCACGTTGGAGTCCGTGCCCGCGCCCATCGCCACGATGACGTCGCGCAGCTTCACGTCCGTGCGCAGCGCGCCGCAGCTGCCCACGCGGATGAGCACCTTCGCGCCGTAGTTCTTCACCAGCTCCGTCGCGTAGATGGAGATGGACGGCACGCCCATGCCGTGCCCCATCACCGACAGCCGCTTGCCCCGGAAGGTGCCGGTGAAGCCCAGCATGTTGCGCACCGCCGTGACGGAGCGCGCGTTCTCCAGGAAGCGCTCGGAGATGTAGCGCGCCCGGAGGGGATCGCCCGGCATGAGGATCACTTCAGCGAAGTCACCGGGAGACGCGGAGATGTGCGGAGTTGCCATGGAAGCAGAAGCCTTTCAGCGCCCGGTCGAAAGACCGGAGGGAACACCCGTGGGAACGGCCACCGGCGTCGGTGCCGGCGCGGCGGGAGTGCACGGGTTGGGCAGCTTGCCCGAAGCCGCGGGCGCCGTGTTCACCAAAGCGGGGCCCTGCGCCAGGGGAGGCATCCGGCGCGGCGGCAGCTGCACCGGCGGGGGGATGGGGCAGTGCGTGCACGGGCCCTTCAGCGGAATCACCAGCCGCCGGCCAATGCTCAGGAACGTGTTGCGCATCCGGTTGGCCTTCTTGATGGCCACCACGCTGGAGTTGTGACGCATCGCAATGCCACCCAGCGTGTCCCCGTTGCGGACCTTGTACATCATCAGGTTCTGGTCCGGCTGGAGCGCCAGGAG
Source organism: Corallococcus sp. CA049B (assembly GCF_003611685.1). Lineage (NCBI taxonomy): Bacteria > Pseudomonadati > Myxococcota > Myxococcia > Myxococcales > Myxococcaceae > Corallococcus > Corallococcus sp. CA049B. Next base: position 45,874 of record NZ_RAWC01000031.1, read on the forward strand.
CGGCGCCACCCGGCGGCCCAGCTCCTGCGCGCGGCCGTTGAAGAAGCGCACGTGGAAGTGGTCGCGGTGCCGGCGCGCGTGCTTGATCAGCGAGTTGAAGCCCGCGTTGAACAGCGAATCCAGCCACACCTTGTCCTCGCCAATGGACAGCGCGTAGTCGTACAGGACCTTCATCACGCGCTTGTCCACGAGGATCATCTGCACGTCGGTGTTCACCACCAGCGAGCGGACCAGCGCCCAGTTCATGGCCACGTCGATGTAGCGCTCCCGCTCGCGCTCACGCACCGGCTCCGCGGTCGGGTAGTAGAAGCCGAAGTCCACGTCGCGGCCGTTCTGGTGGCTCTTGTGCGGGCGCAGGTAGCCGCCGTCCTTGGTGGACAGGCGGTTGACGCGCAGCGGGGGCACGTTCGGGTACTGCGCGCGCACCGCGCGGATGGCGGCGACCACGTAGTCCACCGTCTCCTGCGTGCCGTAGGCGATGTCCGGCGACACCACCAGCCAATCCTTGTCATCCGGCACGCGCACGCTGTTGAGCTGCCGGCCGCTCTCCACGAAGCCGATGGACATGGAGCCCAGCGTGGCCGGGTCCTTCTTCCACGCCTCGGTGAGCGCCTCGTCGGACAGGTCCGCGGTGTACAGCGGCCCCGCGGGCGCGGCGGGCGCGAGCGGCGCCTGCATCTCGCCCTCCTCGCTCACGCCTTCGTCCTCGGTGGCCGCGGTGGCCTCGTCCTCCTCTTCCTCCGCGTCCACGGGGCAGGGGTTCTCCCGCACGGCGGCGTCGGTGACGACGGCGGCGACCTCCGCCGGGGAAGGCATCGCGATGGGGGCACCGGACGCGCTCACGGCGGGCGTGGCCTGGGACTCGGCCGGGGCCGGGGCCTGCTCGGGCTGCGTCGCGGCCGGCGTCTCCACGGGCGGCGTCGCGGGCGAGGCCTGCACCGGAGCCGGAGCCGGGACGGGAGTGACGACACGCGCGGCGCAGCCGGCGCAGAACAGGAGGATCAGGAGTGAGGAACGCACCGGGCCGCAGGATGGCCCGAGATGCCCGGGTCACCAAGCGCGGAGCGCGATTTTGACTGCGCGTACGCACCCCTGCCTGCCTGCTTCAAACACCCCGTGTGAAGCCTTCCGCCTCCAGCGCCTGCGAGGCACGGCGAGGCGAGAGCACATCGAAGGGCAGGCGCCGTCCGCCGCCCATGGACAGCACGCGCTGGTCCTTGCTCACCAACCACGACGCCCCCGCGCGCGCCGTCAACTCCAGGAACTTCTGATCATCCCGGTCCCGGCACGGCGGCAGCTCCACCGGAGTGCCCTCTCCGTCCGCGATGCGCACGAGCGCGCCGTACGCATCGCGCACCGTTCGCTGCGCGTCCGCCGTCAGCTTGAACGAAGGATAGGCGAGCACCAGCGCCAGCTCCTTCAGCGTGTGCCGGTCCGCCCACGCCGTCAGCGCGCCCGAACGCAGCGCCTGCGCCAGCGGCCGCGTGAAGACATCATCAAAGACGAACACGTCCAGCACCACGTTGGTGTCCAGCACCACGGAACGAATGGCAGGCACAGCGGAAGGCGTCTTCACGGTGAAAGAACTTTCCGTCACCAACACCGCGGACACAACCCCGCCGTTTCACGCGTCAATCACAATGCACGGAGGGTTCCTGGCGGAAACCAGGAATCACCGACAAGAATGCCTCTCGTTGAACCCCTCCCCCTGGCCGGCCCCCGCCGGTGAAAGGTCTGTCCATGAAGCCCTCGTCCCGTTCGCTGTGTCTGACGTTGCTGAGCGCCGCTGCCCTGCTCGGCGGCTGTGGAGGCGAGGAGGCGCCCACGCAGCAGGGTGAAGGCGTCGTCGTGCCGCCGGTCCAGACGGACGCCGCCGGCAACGGGCTGAGCGCGAGCGCCGCGTACTGCGACGACGTGACGACGTGGGACCCGGCCTGGGTGCAGTTCGAGACGGACGTGCTCACGCTCATCAACCAGCGCCGCGCGGCGGGCGCCACCTGTGGCGGCGTGGCGAAGCCGGCGGTGGGCGCGCTCACGACCAATGACAAGCTTCGCTGTGCGGCGCGCAAGCACTCCAAGGACATGGGCACGAACAACTTCTTCAGCCACACGGGCTCCAACGGCTCCACGCCGTGGCAGCGCATGGCGTCCGCGGGCTACAGCTACCGGACGGCGGCGGAGAACATCGCCGCGGGCTACGGCACCGCGCAGGCGGTGGTGGACGGCTGGATGGCCAGCACGGGCCATTGCAACAACATCATGAACGGGGCGCTGAAGCAGTCGGGCATCGGCTACTACAACGCGCCGTCCAGCACGTACCGTGCGTACTGGACGCAGGACTTCGGCACGCCGTAGTTCCTGCGGAAGGGCGGAGGGCTATGCTCCGCGTCCCATGCCCTCCCCCTTCGCCGAGCACTTCCCCGCCCTGCGGTCCGGCTTCAGCTACCTGGACAACGCGGCGGGGGCGCAGGTGCCCACGCACTGCATCGACGCCATCCATCAATTCCTCTCGGGTGGCAGCTGCAACGTGGGCCAGCCCTACCCCGCCTCCCGCGTGGCCACGGCGCTCAAGGCCCGGGCGCGCGAGGAGACGGCGGAGTTCCTGAACTGCCGGCCGGATGAGGTCATGCTCGGGCCCAGCGCCACCGCGCTCACCTTCCAGGTGGGCCGCGCCGTCTCACGCCTCTTCCAGGCGGGCGACGAGGTGGTCATCTCCGAGCTGGAGCACGAATCCAACGCGGCCCCGTGGCGCGCGCTGGAGGCGCAGGGCGTGAAGGTGACGACCTGGCGCGCGAGCTGGCCGGAGGGACGGCTGGAGCCTTCCGAGCTGCGCAAGCTCGTCACGCCGCGCACGCGGCTGGTGGCGGTGTCCGCGGCGGCGAACTCCGTGGGCGCGACGCCTGACGTGGCCGCGGCGGCGGAGGTGGCGCACGGCGTGGGCGCGTGGCTGTTCGTGGACGCGGTGCACTCCAGTCCGCACCACCTGCCGGACGTGCGCGCGTGGGGCGCGGACTTCGCGGCGTTCTCTCCGTACAAGGTCTTCGGTCCGCACCTGGGCTGTCTGTTCGTGCGGCGCGAGCTGCTCGCGGGGCTCCCGGCGGACAAGCTGTGGTTCATGCCGGATGACGGTCCGCAGAAGTTCGAGCCGGGCACGGCGAACCACGAAGGCTGGGCCGGCTGGCTGGGTTCGCTGCGCTACCTGCGTGACGTGCTGGGCGGTGGCCAGCCGGGACGTGAGGGATTGACGCGGGCCTTCCAGCGCATCGCGCAGTTGGAGCAGCCGCTGCTGGAGGCCACGCTGGAGCAACTGTCCCGTCATCCGCGCGTGCAACTCTACGGGCCGGAGACGTCCGCCGGGCGCGTGGCCACGTTCTGTTTCAACGTGACCGGTGTGTCGCCGCGCGCCGTGGCCGAGCACCTGGCGGAGCAGGGCGTGGGCGTCGCGGCGGGGCACTACTACGCGACGATGGCGGCCCAGGCGCTGGGGCTCATGCCCGACGGAGCGGTGCGCGCGTCGCTGCTCCACTACAACACGGCGGAGGACGTGGGGCGGTTGCTCGCGGCGCTGGATTCGCTTCCCTGATGACTCCGAGGGAGTGGCGTCCTGCTCCGCGTCGACTTCGACGAGCACGGGGCCCCTTGCACAACAACATCCTGCAGTTCCAGGCTCAATCATTTCCTCCAAGACGGAGCACAGGAGCATTAGCATCACCTACTATACCTAGAGGAGGAACCCACCTTGAGCGAATGGTTTCGGCAACTCATCGGCGTTCGATTAACTGTATCGGTACCGCGTCCGACTCCCCTTCTACCTGGATGGGAACGGCAGGTACGCAAGGCAGCAGAATCAAATGATCTCGATCTGATTGATGCGACGTCTTCAGAAGATCGATTAATGCTGCGCCTATTCGACCGGGGGAGCAGGCCGACAGTAGGTCCCCGAACCCGCGATTTCGCCCAAGCGGCCATGGACGCCTTATCCATTCCTGCGAAGAATCGCTCCCTGGCAGAACTCAGCGTAATGAGCCCCCGAGTTCTTCTCCAAAAAGGAGCAACTTGGTTTGCCATCGCACTACCCGTGATTGGGCTTATCTACGGAATCTGGCGACTTCTACTGTGGACTTTCTATTGGTGGTTAGCTACGCGCTCAGTAGAGAGAAGTCTCGTTGTCATCGCACCATTCGTCTTCGCTGGCTTGGTTGTTGCGGCTGCATATCTCTCCGATAGCGCCAACGACATTGAACGCCCGTTCCAGCGAGCATTTGGAGATAAGACACCCCCCTTCATAGGCAGGAGGCGTTTATCAGATGGCACCTATCAATACTCCGACGGAAGGATTGTCCGGCACGACTCCACTGGACACTTGTTGGAAGTCACCAGCAAATCTTCTGACCCAAATACCGATCCGAGCTTGCTCTCGGCGCCGGCTGAAGTGCCCCTTAGCATTACTGAAGACCATCTAGAGCCTGAACAGATTGTTCAATTAGATGCTAGCGCAAAGATTCGCAGTCGGACAACGTCCATCCGAGATGATCGCGATCTGCTTTGGGTTCGTGCCCAGCGGGCATTTCAGCTAGCCTGCTTCTTTCTTTTTCTATCTGCTGGTGGGCCAGGAGTTGCAGTTTGGCTACTTGTAACAAGTCGGGACTGGCACTACCTACTTGCAAGCATCAGCCTAGCGGCTGTTCCTCTAGCTATTGGGCTTGCTCTTTTACGTCATGACAACAAACTGCGCGAGCAACATCGTGACGCTGAATCGGAACTCGCCGCACTTGACCGCCTCCAACTGGCCCTCGACTACGCCCAGGGCGACACCAAAGACACACAACGCGAAACCCTGCGAAAGGTAATCGGCCAGCTGCTTCGCCCATCTAAACCTTCCTCGCGCCCTGAGTCTCGTCGTCCAAGCAAGACTGGCGAAAAGGATGCGGACGACGGCAGCATTGTGGGAGCTGTCTTTGGAAAAGCAGCCGACTCCGTTGCGGCGGCTCTCAAGAAAGACGATTGAACAAGAAGGACGATTGAATACTCACCAAGGGAACCAAGTCCTGGCGACACTCGCCATCAGAAGAGGGGCCTGTCAATAAATGCACTAGTCAACTTGGCCTTGCCGGCAGCCTCTTCGCGGTGATGTTCTCATTAACTGAATGCAGTAGACTACAGTCTTGTGTTCGCAGGAGCACCCGTACGAGCGTTACGCCTCCACGGGTGGAGGGGGCTGCTTCGCCGTCAGCGTCGCCCCCGCGGACGCCACGCTCACCAGCGCGACCGCCAGCCATTGCAGGGGCGTGAGCTGCTCGCGCAGGAACAACCACCCCACCAGCGTGGCCACGCCGGGCTCCAGGCTCATCAGGATGCCGAAGGTGCGGCTGGAGAGCTGGCCCAGCGCCATCATCTCCAGCGAGTACGGCAGCGCGCTGGACAACAGCGCCACGCCCACGCCCGCGGCGAAGAGTCCCGGCGTCATCCGCTCCAGGTGGCCCTCGCGCAGCATGAAGGGCAGCACCGTCAGCATGGCCACCACCATGCCCGCCGCCACGCCCTGCCCTTCCGGCACCCGGCGCGACAGCCTTCCGCCCGCCAGGATGTAGAGCGCCCAGCACGCGCCCGCCGTCAGCGCCAGCACCACGCCCAGCGGATCCAACCCGCCGGGCTTCGCCGTCCACGGGGTAATCAACACGATGCCCGTCGCCGCGAAGAGCACCCACACGAAATCCAAGACCTTGCGCGAGCCCACCACCGCGAGCACGAAGGGCCCCACGAACTCCAGCGTCACCGCGAGCCCCAGCGGGATGCGCGCGATGGCCAGGTAGTACGTGAGGTTCATCACGCCCAGCGCCACGCCATACGGCACGACGGCCGCCCACTGCGCCCGCGTGTAGCGCAAGAGCGGCGGGCGGAAGTAGGCCAGCAGCATCACCGACGCCAGCACCAACCGCAGGCCCGCGGCCCCCACCGAGCCCAGGACGGGGAAGAGCCCCTTCGCGAGCGCGGCGCCCCCCTGCACGCTCACCACGGCGATGAGGACCGCGGGAATGGGGGGCAAGGCGGAGACACGGCGTCCGGCGACTTCACTCATGGCGCCGGAATCTACCCAGGGTGCCTCACGGATTCACGGGCGCACTCCGAAGCAGCGCACGGCGAGCAAGGAAGCGGGAGACATTCCACTCCGGGACCGAGTCCCGCTGCTCCAGCCGCTCCCGGTGCTCCTTGAGCACAGGCGCCAGCCGCCCCTGGTACGTCTCCTCGAGGATGGAGTCCGCCAGGACCAGCCCGGGCACGGCGTCCGCGGACAGGTCGTAGAACATTTCGGTGTCCAACGATCCGGTGCGCGCGTACCGCTCCAGGTTGTGGCGGACGATGAAGGCCTCCGGGTTGAGGAAGTTGAGCACCAGCACCGAGCCCAGGGCCGTGGCGAAGGCGCCCACCGCGAAGCGCTCCGGCTTCCACCACAGCGTCACCGCGCGCCAGGCCAGCGCCGCGCCCAGCGCCACCATGAAGACGTGCGTGTGCACGCGCAGCAGCGTGTAGCCGAACGCGTCCTCATACAGCGACAGACGCCGCATCGCCGACGCGAGGATGATCAGCGTCAGCACCACCATCAACGACGTGCTCGCGCGGAAGACGGTCTGCGCCACGCGCGTCTCGCGCCGGGTCCAGCGCGTCAGGGCCATCACCAGCGCCAGCGTCAGCGAGGCGACGACCACCAGCTCGAAGAAGCCGCGCCGCGCGTACTCCGCGAAGGTGTAACCGGCGGCGGGCGACGACGCGTCGCCGACGAACAGGTACGCCACCTGGAAGGCCGCGAAGACGAAGAACAGCGCGTTCACGGCGAAGATGAGCGTGAGCGCCTCGATGAGCCCCAGGCGCGGCGTGGCCGACGCCACCTCCGCGTCCCCCAGCTCCTTCGTGGCGCGGCGGCGCAGCGCATGCCCCAGCACGCCCGCGGCGACGCTCGCGCCGAACGCCACGCCCATGCCGCGCAGCACCAGCAGCTCCAGGTCCAGGTCGAACGACAGCATCCGCTCCAGGGTGGAGGAGAAGACGCCGTCCGCGGATTGCAGCAGCACCCCGAACACGAACAGCACCGGCACCGCCAGCAGCAGGCCCCGCGACAGCGCCCCCAGCAGGCGCGAGTGCGTCTTGAGCCCGCGCACGTCCACGCTGTCCCGGACGAGCACCGGCGGGTAGAGCAGGCTCTGCGCGGCGGAGCCGAAGAAGACGAGGAGGTAGTCCGCGAGCCCCAGCCGCTCCACGCGTCCCGCGGCCCAGAAGTGCGAGAGCATCATCAGGAGCACGGCCGCGGTCATCGCGTTGAGCGCCAGCAGCCACGAGCTGTCCCGCACCGCCACGAAGACGCTGACCAGGCCCAGCGGCGCCAGCAGCCACGCATTGGGCCGCGCGCGCTGCCAGCCTTCACGTCCGCCCAGCCACGCCAGCGCGCCCACCAGGGCCGCCACCAGCAACGGGAAGCCCAGGCCCCAGCGCGCCCGTTCGAGCAGGACCTCCGCGAGCACCCCCAGGGCCAGCGACGCCGCCAGCGTCCGGCGCGGGGCGCGCACCCAGGGCAGCACCGGCCGCTCCGGAGCCACGACGGCGGGAGCGGGAGAAGGAGGAAGCGGGGACATGGGAACGGATGGGTTCATGGCGTCGGCACCTCGCGGGCGCGTCAGCACCCGGAACGACGGCAGGATGCACACGCCCGGCGGCACGGCCGGGGGACTCGGGGGCGAGCGGTCGCGGAGTCACGCCGAACGGCGCCGCCCCTCTGGTGGCCGGTCGGCACCTCCCGGGCCTGGAGCGGCGGGACGGTCCCACCCGGGGTCCGGCTCACCGGGACCTGGAGTCCGCGCCCTGGACGACGCCGCGAGCCGCGCCGCGTCGACGGACACTCCGCGCCGGTCCGCGCGGCACCCGGGCAGGCCCGATGGTAGGTTGCCGCCCCGATGTCACCCCCGCCGCGGCTCCCCTTCCGCTTCCGTCCCCGCTCGACCCTGGCCCTGTGGGGCCTGGTGCTCGCCTTCGCGGGCTGTGACGGCCAGTCTCCTCAAGTCCAGTCGGTTCCGGATGCCGGCGCCTGCGTCCAGGGCAACTGCCCCCAGCCCGACAGCGGAACGCCGGTGGATCCCTCCGGCACCCGCGTGCGCATCGCGGCGTTCAACGTGCACCGCCTCTTCGACACCGTCTGCGACACGGGCTCCTGCGGCGGCTCCAACTACGAGGAGCTGCCCACCGAGGCGGAGTTCGAGGCGCAGGTGGCCCAGCTCGGCCGGGCCATCACCGCGCTCAACGCGGACATCGTGATGCTGGAAGAGGTCGAGACGCAGAACTCGCTGGATGGACTGTTGAAGAAGGTCCCGCAGTTCCCCGAATCGCGCCTCGGGGAGACGTACACCCGGGCCTCCGTGGACGTCGCGGTCCTCTCCCGCCACGCCATCACGGAGGTGCGCAGCCACCGCAACCTCTACATCTTCAGGCCGGATGGCTCCGCCACCCGCTTCTCACGCGACCTGCTCGAGGTCCACGTGGACGTGGAGGGCACGCGGGTCATCGTCTTCGCGGCGCACTTCCGCTCCAAGGTGGACGACGATCCGGGCCGCCGCATGGCGGAGGCCACCGCCGCGCGGGAGATCCTCCTCGCATCGGCGCGGGAGTTCCCTGACGCGATGATCGTGCTCGGCGGAGACCTCAACGACATCCCCGGCTCGGAGCCCATCAACGCCCTGGACCAGGCCCTGCTGCGCGTCGCGAAGGACCGGCCGGACAACGAGACCTGGACGTACTTCTACTCCGGCAGGGGTCAGGCCATCGACCACCTCTACCTCGCGCCCAACGGGGGCGGCGCCTATGTGCCGGGCTCCTTCCGTGTGGCCCGCGAGCCCACGGGAGGCTACGGCGGCTCCGACCACGGCGCGGTGTACGCGGACTTCGCGCTCACCCCTCGCTGAAGCGCGGGGGACGGCGAGCCCCGCACACTCCCCTGCCCTGTCAGCGCGCCGCCTGTGGACCACCGCACGCGGAAGGCCTGACATTGACGCGGCAATGACAGCCAGGGAGGAGCCATCCTCGGCGGCCGATTTCCAGCCCGGCCCCCCTCCCTACCTTCCTTGCCATGAACAGCAATCGCGTGGCGCATGCGGCACGCCACCCCCGGGCGCTTCGGCATCCCGTCCCGGAGGGCAGGCCATGATTGAGGTGCGCACCTTCGAAGGTGACGCCTCCGAGGCGTCCTGGTTCCTCAACCGCGTCTGGCAATCCACCTACGGCAAGACGGCCCCCATCCCCGTCTGGGACAAGCGCTTCTGCGACTGGCGGCTGTTCCGGGACGGACGGGCGCCGCGCGATTACCTGCTCGCGGCATACGAGGGAAGGACGCTGGTGGGCACCCTCTTCGCGGAGCCCGCGAAGCTGCGCCTGGGACGCCTGGAAGTGGACGGCAGCTATGGACTGCGGGCCACCGTCACGAACTCCCACCGGGGCCAGGGCATCGGCGCGAAGCTCGCGCACGAGCTGCTGCGGCGGCACCAGGACCGGGCGGCGCGCCTCACCCTGGGCTTCACGACCACGGAGCCCCGCCCGCCGGGCTTCTGGCGGCGCACGTGGAACACGCGCCTCTTCGGAGGGCTGGGGCTGTGGATGTATGCCTTTGATGCGCGCGCGCTCGCCCGCTGGTCGTTCACGGACAACGAGCGGAGGCTCTTCACCCTGGCGCAGCCCTTCCTGAGGCACCGCTTCCGGGAGGCGGACCCCCAGGGCATCCGCCCCTACCAGCCGGCGGACCTGGGCCGCTGCACGGCGCTGGTCCACGACATGCTGCGCCCGGTGACGCTGGGCTACACGTACTCGACCGAGCAGCTGGCGGCCCAGCTCCAGTACCGCGACGTGCCCCGGACCTTCGTGCTGGAGCAGGACGGCGAGGTGCGCGGGCTGGTGAGCTCCCACAGCCTGTTGATGACGGGCGTGGGAGAGCTCACCGCGGAGGTCGTGGACCTGATGGCCTTCCACGCCTCCGTGTCCGCCAGGGACCGGCGGCGGCTGCTCCAGGTGGCCATGCAGGACATGGAGCGCCGGGGCGTGGCGTTCGCGGGCATGCTGCGCGGGCCCGGCACGCCGGCCTGTCTGTTGTTGCGCTCGGGCTGGGTGCCGCTGCCCCGCCGCGCGACGGTGACGTGCCTGATGCCCATCTGCGACCTGGACCTGCCCGCGGACCCGTGCGTCTTCACGCACCTGCGCTGACGCGCGAGCCCTGGACCTTGCGCAGCAGCCACACGGCCCCGCTGGCCACGGTCCGCACACCCCCGCCCGCGCAGACGCACAGCGCGGGAATGACGAGCAGCAGGTACTGCGGCCACTTGGTGTTCCACAGCAGCAGGAACACCAGCCCCACGACGGCGGCCACCGCCCACACGGGGCGCTCGCGCCACGTCCGCGGCAGGCCCAGCACCGCCAGCGGCAACAGCGCCCGCGCGTTGAAGTGCGTGAGGTAGATGCCCGGGTCGGAGCCTGACAGCCACGTGTCCGTGAGGAACACCAGCGGCTGGTACCAGGGCAGCCCGGCGCGGCGCACGTGCTCGTTGTGGGAGTAGTTCCAGTGGAAGGTGATGGACTCCCACAGCGACGCGAACGGAGACGCCCACAGGGCAGGGTTCGCCAGGATGAACACCGCCGCCGTGGAAGCGACGATGGCGGCCCACGGACGCCACCGCGTGCGCGCGCCCGCCACCAGGAAGGGAAGGAACGTGAGCCCGCCCACCAGGCCATACGGATACTTCCCCGCCGCCGCGAGCCCCAGCAGCGCGCCGGACCCCGCCGTCCATCCCGGCGCGAAACCCATCCGCCGGGCGCGCTCGAACGCGAGCAGCGCGAGCACCGCGAGCAGCCCCGGCACCGCCTCCAGGTACGCCTGCGACGTGTACTTCGTGTGGTACGGGTCCCACGCGAGCAGGAGCGCGCCCAACGGATCCACGAGTGCGACGAGCCCCACCTGGAGCACCCCGGCCACCGCGGACAGGCCTCGCGTCACGTTGAACGCGGGGCGCGCGGCGTCCGGGATGGGCCGGCCCATGGGGACGTCCCGCCAGTCCGGCGCCGGGGCGCCCGACACGCGCACGGCTTCGGCGAAGAGCAGCTTCACCAGCGGCGGGTGTTCGAAGTTCTCCCGAAGCTGGCCGATGTCGCCCCAGCGGCCCTCGTCCACCATTTGGGCATAGGTGAAGGCGATGGGCAGGTAGACCGCCTCGTCGAAGTCCTGGCCCAGGCGTTCCACCGCCCGGGAGCGCTGCCAGACGGCGACCGCGATGGCGACGAGTGCGACGAGGAGGGCCAGCAGGCGCGTGCGGGACACGCGCGAACGGATATCACGAACGTGCGGCCCGCCGAGCAGCCGGGGCACGGCCCTGGTGACGCGCGGCCCGACGCCCCAGCTTTGGAGCATGAGAATCGTTCGCATCCTCACCGTTGCCGCCCTGCTCGCGGGCGGATCCGCCGTGGCGAAGAAGAACGACACCGTGGAGCTGCGGACGCCCCGGACGACCGTGCGTGCGAGCGTCGACGCGCAGGGTCTCCAGGGCCCGGACCTGAAGCTCCAGTTGTCGGACAACGCGCTGAAGGGCCAGGCCTTCCAGCGCCCCGTGGACCTGAAGCTGTCGGAGCGGCGCATCGAGGGCACGGTGGGAGAGAAACCGGTGGAGCTCACCGTGGCCGAGCGCCCGGACGTGGTGGAGATGATGGGCACCTTCGCGGGCCAGCCCTCGTCGCTGACGCTCAGTCCGGACGCGCTGACGGGGTCGGTGGGGCCGTGCGGCTACAACCTCATCATCGAGCGCGACCGCAAGCACTACCGGGGCACGCGCGCCTGCGGCGACCAGCGCGAGAACAACGTGTTCGTCTCCATCCCGAAGTCCCTGGAGCAGGAGTCCGCGACCGGGCGCATGGCGGCGCTGAGCGTGCTGCTCGCCCATCCGTGAGCGCGGCGATGGTGCGCGGGGCGCGGGTGTAGTGAAGTCCGCGCCGTGTCCACCCTTCCCTCCGGCGTCGCGCCCGAGCGCACCATCGGGCCGTTCCAACTGCTGGCCCTGGGCGTCAACGGCATCGTGGGCGTCGGCATCTTCTTCGCGCCCGCGGAGGTCGCGGCGCAGGCGCCCGGCCTGGGCGCGGTGTGGGCCTTCGCGCTGACGGGGCTGGCGCTGGTGCCGGTGGCGTTCGCGTTCGCGGTGCTCGGCCGGCGGTTCGACTCGGATGGAGGGCCCGTGGTGTTCGCGCGCGCGGCGTTCGGCGAACGCGTGTCGTTCCTCGTCGGCTGGGTGGCCTACGTCAGCGCCTTCCTGAGCACGTCCGCGGTGATGGCGGGCCTGGCGCGAGCGGTGGCGCCGTCCGTGGGCCTGGGCGGGCCCGTGGGCGAGCGGCTGCTGGCCTCCGCGCTGGTGACGGGGCTGGCGGCGCTGGTGGCGTCGGGCATCCGCGTGTCGGCGCGGACGTGGACGGCGCTCACGGTGCTGAAGCTCGTGCCGCTGGCGGTGCTGTTGGGTGCGTTCTTCTTCCTGCCTGACAGGGCTGTGCCGCCACCGCTGCCCGCCACGGGAGCGTCCTGGCTGAAGGCGGGCCTGACGGTGATGTTCGCCTACCAGGGCTTCGAGATCGTCCCGGTCATCGCGGGGCAGGTGCGCGCGTCCGAGCGCACGGTGCCCATGGCGACCGTGGGCTCGCTGCTCCTGGCGATGCTGCTGTACGTGGGGCTCGTGTGGGCGTGCGTCGCGGCGCTGCCGGACCTGGCGGGGGCGAGCGCGCCCCTGGCGCAGGC
>NZ_RAWC01000320.1:0-7593 GCF_003611685.1 Corallococcus sp. CA049B
TACGACAGCTGCCTGCGGGCGCACTCGCGGTTCGGCGCGAACCGGGCGGTGCTCGTCACGCAGCGCTTCCACCTGTCGCGGGCGCTCTTCATCGCCAACTCGGTGGGCATCGACGCGTGGGGCGTGGCGGCGGACGAGGGGCGGGCGACTCCCTGGCGCTACACGGTGCGCGAGACGCTCTCCCGGGTGCTGGCGCTGGGGATGGTGCTGCTGGAGGTGGAGCCCGGCAGCACTGACGGCCAGCCGTCGACGGCTCCCCGCTGACGGGGGGCCGGGCCCGCCAGGCAGGCGGGCGGCGTCCATTGCCGCTCCCGTCCGGGGGGCCCATTTTCGAGGGGACACGGAAGCTTTCTCAACCGTCCCTGTCGAGGAGACCCCATGAAGTTCAACAAGCTCGGAGACGAGGATGTGGGCGAGTCCACCTCGCTGCGCCACCGGAACCCGGACACCGGAGAGGACGAGATCAACATCTCGGACCAGGACCTCGCGCTGTCGCCGCCCATGGAGGAGGAGGCGGATGCGCGGGACATCCTGCCGGATCAGATCCAGCGCTTCGGCCGGGGTGATGAAGAGGAAGAGGAGCGCGAGCTGACCGCGCAGCCGGATGAACCCGGCCCGCGCGCCCAGTCGCCGGACCTGCTGCCCGAGGGGTAGCCGGGTCCAGCAGGCGGGTACGGCATGAAGACAGGGCGCGTCCCCGTACATGGGACGCGCCCCTTGTCTTCAGGCGGGGCCTCTGGGGGAGGCCCCATGCGGCTCAGGGCTAACGGCGCGAGGACTTCTTCGCGGTGGCCTTGCCCGTGGACTTCTTCGCGGCTCCGCGCGCGGTGGCGCCCTTCTTGGCGGCAGCCCCGCGCGTCTGAGCGCCCTTCTTCGCGGTGGCGCCCTTCTTCGCGGCGGCCTTGCCCGTGGCCTTCTTCGCGGCCCCGCGCGTGGATGCGCCCTTCTTCGCGGTGGCTTTGCCCGTGGCCTTCTTCGCGACCGCGCCTTTCTTGGCGGTGGCACCCTTCTTGGCTGCAGCGCCCTTCTTCGCGGTGGCGCCACGCTTCTGGGCCGAGCCCTTCGCAGCGGCCTTCTTCGCGGTGGCGCCACGCTTCTGGGCCGAGCCCTTCGCAGCGGCCTTCTTCGCGGTAGCGGCCTTCTTCCCGGTGGCCCCCTTCTTCGCGGTCCCACGCGCGGGTGCGGCCTTCTTCGCGGCGCCCTTCTTGCCAGCCGCCTTGCGCGCTCCCGCCCTGGTGGAGACGGCTTCGCTCGGCGCCTCCGCTTCGGTGGCTTCGGCCTTCTTCGCGGGGGCGGACGGCGTCTCGGGGACAGCCTTCTCGCGGCGGGCCTTCTTCACCGCGGGGCGCTTGGGCTCGGGCTCCTCGAACAGCTCCTCCTGCTCGGGGGCCTCCTCCTCACCGGTGTCCTCGGCCAGCTCCGCCTCCCGCTCCTCCTCGCCGGACACCTCGGCCTCCTCGTCCTCGGCCTCCTCGGCTTCGAACTCGTCGGCGGCCTCCGCGGCTTCGAGCGCCTCCTCCTCGTCCTCACCCGCGTCACGGGCCAGGGCGGCCAGGGCGCTCGAGTAGTCGCCGCCACGGCCAGCGGGAGCCTCCTCTTCGTCCTCCACCGCCTGTGCCGCCGCTCCGGACAGCGCGCCCTGGAGCACGGCGTTCATGGCGCGCGCGAAGGTCCGCTCCCCGAAGCTCTCCACCTCTTCCACGGGCGGAATCAGCACCTCGAGCATGTCCTTGAGCGCGCGGTACAGCCGCATCTCCTTCTTCTCACCGTCCCAGGTGCCGAAGACCCAGGTGTCCCCGTCCAGCGCGTCCACCCAGCCGGGCAGCGGCCCTCCGCCGTCCCCCTGCTCCTCCATCGCGGACTTGCGCGCGACGAACAGGTGCCGGTGCGCCCCCTTCAGCCCGAAGCGCCACACGCCCGCGGCGGGCAGGCCCACCACCATCAGGCGGCTCTTCTCCAGGACGCTGGGCTCCCCGTCCTCGCCACGCAGCGGGAACAGCCGCACCTCGCCCTGGAACTCACCGCCGTTGAGCGCCTGGTACAGGTCCGCCAGGTCCTCCGGGAACGGGACGCCGCACTCCGTCTCCGCGCGGCGGACCTCCTCCGCCTGCACACCCTCCGAGGTCGCCTTCGCCGACTTGCGCAGTGCCTCCAACCACTCGTGCATGACCCCTCCACGACATCGACAGCCACCAGGGCTCGCACCTTACGGCGCCTTGGGCCCCCGTGAGCAGTGTGCATGTCGGGTTTCGTCCACCCGACGTCCTCTAGACATACCTGGACAACCTGACACGCCCGCCCCCTCCATCCCTCCTGGCCGCCTGCCCCGGGTCCAGGCGGCCCGGATGGAAGCCCGGCCCCCCGGGCGTTAGGAAGGGCGCCATGGCGCATCCCGTAAGCATCGAGGCGACGACCGAGACCTTCGACTCGCTCGTCATGGAACCCCGCGACGAGCTGGTGGTGGTGGACTTCTGGGGCCCCGGCTGCCCGAACTGCGACATCTACGCGGCCGCCGAACCCGAGCTCCTCCAGGAGCTGGACGGCGCCCCCATGCGCGTCGTCAAGGTCAACGCCTACGAGCACGAGGCCTTGGCCACCCGCTTCGGCCTGTTCGGCATCCCCACCTTCCTGCTGTTCCGCGACGGGAAGCTCTTGGGGAAGATGAGCCAGTACTACGGCAAGCCCTACTTCCTGGGCGTCATCCGGGACCACCTGCCCGGCGGCGCCAAGGCCCAGGCCTGAAGCCGTCAGTCCCGGTAGCCGCGCGCCTGGAGCCGGAACAGGTGCGCGTACCGCCCGTCCAGCGCCATCAGCTCGTCGTGGCTGCCCAGCTCCTGCACCGTGCCGTTGTGGAGCACGGCGATCTGATCCGCCATGCGCACCGTGGAGAAGCGGTGCGAAATCACGATGGCGATGCGGTCCGCGGCCAGCGCCTGGAAGCGCTCGAAGAGGGCGTGCTCCGCCTCCGCGTCGATGCTGGCCGTGGGCTCGTCCAGGATGAGCACCTCCGCGTCGTCGCGCATGAAGGCGCGTGACACCGCCAGCTTCTGCCACTGGCCGCTGGACAGCTCCTGGCCCTTCTCGAACCAGCCGCCCAGCATCGTGTCGTACCGGGCCGGCAGCGCCGCGATGACGGAGTTCGCCCCGCCCTGCTCCGCCGCCCGTTCGATGCGCGGCCGGTCCTCCAGCGCGGGCACGTGTCCCAGGCCGATGTTCTCCGACACGCTGAACTGGTAGCGCACGAAGTCCTGGAACACCGCCCCGAAGCGGCCGCGCAGGTCGTCCGCGTCCATCCGCGCCGTGTCCTCGCCGCCGTACAGGATCTGCCCCTCGGTGGGCTCGTACATGCGCAGGAGCAGCTTCACCAGCGTGCTCTTCCCCGCGCCGTTCTCCCCCACCAGCGCCAGCTTCTGGCCGGGCTTGAGCGTGAGGTTCACGTTGCGCAGCGCCCACGCGTCCTTGCCCGCGTAGCGGAAGGACACGTCGCGCAGCTCGATGGCGTTGCTCCTCCCTCGCGGTGGTGAGACGGCGGGCAGCGCCCTGGGCGCGTTCTCCAGCGTGGGGATGTCCAGGTAGGCGAAGAGGTTGCTCATGAAGAGCGCGTCCTCGTACATGGAGCCCACGCTGGTGAGGATGCCCTGGAACGCGGCCTGCCCCTGCCGGAACACGGCCAGGTACAGCACCATGTCGCCCACGGAGATGCCGCCGGCCGCCGCGCGGCTGGCCACGAAGAGGTAGCAGCCGTAGAAGGCCGCCAGCGACAGGAGGCCCAGGCCCAGGCCCCACACCATGCGCTTGCGCGCGAGCGCCCGGTCCTCCGCGAAGAACTTCTGGAACAGGTCGCGGTAGCGCCCCAGCACCAGCGGCCCCAACCCGAAGAGCTTCACCTCCTTCACGGTGCTGTCACGCGTGAGGATCCACTCCAGGTAGTTGAGCTTGCGGCCCTCCGGCGCGCGCCACGAGTACAGCCGGAAGCCCTCCGCCGCCAGCCGCGCCTCCGCGATGAACGCGGGGATGGACGCGGCGAGCAGCACCACCACGCTCCACGGCGACAGCGCCACGAGCAGCACCGCGTAGGTGGACAGGGTGATGACGTTGCGCACAATGCTGAACGCCTGCATCACCAGCGACAGCGGGCGCGCGTTCGCCTCCCGCCGCGCGTTCTGCATCTTGTCGTAGGTGTCCGAGTCCTCGAAGTGCTTGAGCTCCAGGTCCAGCGCCTTCTGGAGGATGCGCTCGTTGAGCAGGTTGCCCAGGTGCGCGCGCAGCAGGTCCCTCGTGAGCGTGAGCCCCCGGTCCACCACCGCGGAGGCCACCATCAGCGCGAACTCCGTGGCCACCAGCCCCACCACGCGCGAGTTCGCCGCCACGTCGCCCTTCGCCGCGGCCACCACCGTGTCGACGATGAGCTTGCCCACCCATGCGATGCCCGCCGGCAGCACCGCCGCCACCAGCGTGAGCACGCCCAGCACCACCGCGCCCCGGGGGCTCGCCCGCCAGAAGAGGCGGAAGGTGCCCGGCAGCTGCTTGAAGAGGACGCCCGCGTTCTTCAAGCGGGCCCGGAGCGATGGCGGCGGCGACGGCGTGGGAGGAGGCAAGGTGCCGCCCCTCATAACGCCTCGACGCGCGCCGCGCTGGACTTCCCTGCTATCAGGAAGCCGGTGCGCCCCCGCCGTCCGGCAGGGTGGCGGGCGGGGCGGCGTGCCGCGAGATGAGCACGTCGCAGCGCGAGTGCCGCAGCACGCCCTCGGTCAGCGCCGTAGGCGGATTCGCGGAGGACATGCCCAGCGTGAGCAGGTCCGAGTCGCGCTCCCGGGCCTCCGCGAGGATGCACTCGCACGGGTCTCCGAAGCGCAGGCGGCTCTCCATCACCCGGCCCGTCTCCCGGTACGGTGCCAGGAAGCGCCCGAGCGCCCTCCGCGCCGCGTCCTCGCGCTCCTGCCGCAGCCGCAGCTGCTCCGCGAGGGGGGCGTCCTCATCCTCGCGCAGGTCCACCACGTGCAGCACCTCGATGGGGGTCGAGGCCGGACACAGGCGCATCGTCAGCTCCAGCCCCCGGCGGGACTCGCGCGAGAAGTTCACCGCGACGAGAGGCCGGTGGTAGACGCGGCCCGGGTGCGGCATCACCACCAGCACGGACGCGTCCACCTCCCGCACCAGCCGCAGCACCATGGCGTCGTCCGGCAGCGGCTTCGCCGGTTGGGGCAGGTGCGGACGGCCCACCACCAGCACCTCCACGCCCTGGTCCTTCGCCAGCTCCGCCGCCTCGTGCGGCGCGTCGCCGGTGCGCAGCTCCTCGCGCACGTCCACGTCCGGCCGCTGCCGCAGCCGCTTCGCCGCGGAGGTCACCAACCGGCGCAGGCACTGCTCGCCGTCCACCGTCCCATCCGGGCCGGTGTGGCCATCCAGCGGCGGGCTCACATGCAGCACGCTGAAGGCCGCCCCGTGCGCGAGCGGGAGCCGCAGCGCGCGGGCGAGCGCAAACTCGGATTGCAGGGAGAAGTCCAACCCCACCGCCACCCGCCGCAGCCCCCGCTGGGCGCGGAGGAGGCCGTCGGGCAGCAGGGGCAGGCTCCTTCTGGAAGATGCGTTTGGCCTCATCTCGACTCCCTTCCCCCTCACCGCTGGGCGCACCGCGGGAGGGCTTGCCGCCTCACGCGGGCCCTCATGGACATACATTCAGACCCGTTGGCGGATGTGCCACCCGTCTTTTGCGAGGACGCCGCGTCCGCAGCCCGGCGGCAGGGCACGCGAGCGGCGTGGCCCGGCGGGACGCTCTGGTCAGGGCAGGCGGGCAGGCCTTCCATCCTCTGGACGCCGTCCTGTCTCTGTAACGTTTTCAGGGCGCCGCACCGCTTCGTTCAAGGACTCCGGGGCAGGCGTGCTTTCAGGGCCGCCATTTCAACGGTTTGAGACGTTCACCGCAGGACCTTGGGGAAGGCGGGCGCTTTCAGAGGCTCGGCCAGCCCTTTGCAAAGACCTCTGCCCGGCCTCTCACGAGGCCATGGGCGGCGGGTCGGACGGCAGGACGCAAGGGAGCGGGAACATGCGAGGGGTCATCACCGGACGTGAGGTGGTTGCCAACCTGGGACTCATCTACCGGGAGTTCGGTACAGCCTGTGTGTTGCGCTGTCTCTGGGTGATGCTCAGCGGGAAGTCCACCACCTTCCTGGAGGTGGCGTGTCCCTGCGAGAAGATGCGGCAGTGAGCACGCGCCGTTGAAGACAGCTCGGGCCGCGGGAAGCACGAAGGCTTCCGCGGCCCGAATGGTTTCAACGGCGGTCCAGTGAAGCGTCGCTAGCGCTGATACGGATCCGCGTCACCGCGGCGCACTTCCTCGCGCTCGTCGGTCTTGTCCTTGATGGCGTGCTTCACGTCCTCGACCACGCCCTTGACCTTGCCCTTGAGCGTGTCCGCCTTGCCCTCGGCTTCCAGCGAACGGTCGCCCGTCGCAACGCCCACGGTTTCCTTCACCTTCCCCTTGGCCTTGTCAGTCCACTCGCCCATGGCGTCCTCCTGACGTCGGTGTGTGAATCGGTGTGGAGGACAATGTGCTCACGTCACGGGCGCGCGACAGGTGACGGGGGCTCGTCCGCACGGCCGCCCTGCTCGGGCCAGGACAGGCCGGAATGTCATGGAATGGACAGTGCGCGGCGCGCGATGAGACGACACGCGCCCTGCCCTCCCTACCCGTTGCGTCCCTGTTATCCACGGAGACCCCGGAGTCTGGATGGCGAGACGAAGACGTTGCATTGACGCATCCGCACTTCGCCCGCAGGCTTGAGCCGTTCAACCGGATCCGTCACCCGATGACACAGCCATCCCCCCCTTCGACCCAGGCGCTGCTCTTCAAGCTGCTCTTGCTGCGCACGCTGGTCGTCACGGTGGCGGTGGCTCCGGCCATCTACGTCGACATGCAGCTGCTGGACGTGGACGCGAGCCACGCGGGGTTCGTGCTGGGCGTCGTCACGCCCATCGTCATTGGCGGGCTGGCGTTGGTGGTGCCCATTGGGGCGGTGGGCGCGCTGTTGCGGCACGCGGTGGAGGCGAAGGCGAGCCCCGCGGAGCGGCTGGGGCGGCTGTTGCGGCTGCCGGGCGTGCTCACGTTCGTGGAGGCGCAGGCGGGCTGGTTCCTGGGCGGCATCTTCTTCAACGGCGCCATTGGCCTGGCGCTGGACCGGCCGCCGCGCGTCATCCTGGTGGGCGTGGCGGTGGCGATGAGCGCGGGGCTCTTCAGCGCGCCCATCATGTACATGCTCTACGAGAAGGCGCTGGCGGCGGTGACGCTGGAGGCGTTCCGCCGCGCGCCGCATGAGCGCCCCGCGGGTGAGGGGCTGTTCCTGCCCAGGCAGAGCTGGTTCCTGCCGGCCATCGTCGTGTCCGCGCTGTTGATTACGTGCATCACGAGCATCGCCACGTTGCAGCTGCGGCTGGAGAAGAACCTGTCTTCGCTGGCGGACGACCTGGAGCTGTCGGGCCAGTACCGGGGCGCGGCGCGGGTGCGTGCGCGCATCGAACCGTTGCAGCGGGACCTGACGTTGCCGGTGGCGTTCCTGGGCGGGTTCGCGGCGCTGGGGGCCATCTTCACGGCGG
>NZ_RAWC01000321.1:0-7586 GCF_003611685.1 Corallococcus sp. CA049B
CCTCCCGCCCGCCCTGAATGAAGGCGGAAGCGATGAAGCGTGGAACAGCAGTGCGTAGCGCGGCGGTGTGGCTGTCCGCGGTGGGCCTGATGGGCGCCTGTGGTGGCCAGCCGGAGCAGACCCCGCCGGGCATCGAGCCGGTGACGACGGCGCAAGGGCTGGTGTCGCCTCCGGCCACGTTGTCGGGCGGCTTCACGAACTACCTGGGCACCCTCGACGTGGGCAGCGCGGTGTCGTCGAGCACCGGCACGACGGCGGCCTACGAGGGCTTCAAGCTCACCGTCGCGGCGCACACGCAGGCGGCGCTGGAGGTCACGCACCTGGGCACCGGAGTGGGCGTGGACACCGGCCTGTTCGTGTACGGCCCCAAGGACGCGAACGGCAGCTACGGCACGCGCATCCTCTTCCAGGACGACGACTCCGGTTATGGCGAGCTGAGCAAGATTCCGCTCGCGACCTTCGACGAGGCGGGCGAGTACCTGGTGGTGGTGGGTTGGAGCAACGGCCTGGGCAAGCAGTACCGCCTCCAGGCCCAGTGCGCCGGCGGCGCGTGCGTGGCGAACCCGGCCCCGGCGCCTGCCGGCACCCCGGTGAAGCTGGCGGCGTTCCCCCTGGAGCCGGGACTCCAGGCGCTGCTCGACACCGGCAACGCGTACCGCGAGGACCTGCACTCCTTCCTGGACCGGTATGACTTCGCGTGGCCGTACTCGACGCCCGCGTCGCTGGACGCCGCCGCCGCGGCGGTGCTCGCGCGCAGTGAGTACCAGGGCTACCGCAACAAGGTGCCGGCCACGTCCACGTACGCGGCGTTCCAGTCCCAGATGTACCTGCAGTTCCAGCCGCTGCACCCGGCCATCCTCGACACCTACGGCGAGGACGCCGCGAACGCGCAGGTGAAGAGCTACTTCCGCACGTTCAGCACCGGCCCCAACGGCGACAACTGGCGCACGCTCAACATCATCCTCCTGCCCGAGTCCCGCCACGTCATCGTGTACGAGGAGACCGGCCACGAAATCTGATTCACCCGCCCGCTGAAAACACCACCGCCCTCCTCTTCGCGAACTTCGAAGGGGAGGGCGGTCTGTTCTTGAAGCGCTGGTGAGTCAGCTCACGGCGCGTGGGCCGGAGCCGGCTCGTGCGGCGTGGGCGTCTCCTCTTCACCGCTGGACCGCTTCGCGTCCCCGCGCACCTTCTGCATGAGGACGTAGAGGCCCGGGATGAAGATGAGGTTGACGATGGTGGACACCAGCATGCCGCCGAACACCGCGGTGCCCAGCGAGTTGCGCGCCGCCGCGCCCGCGCCGGACGCCGTCATCAGCGGCACCACGCCCAGGAGGAACGCGATGGACGTCATGAGGATGGGGCGCAGGCGCACCTCCGCCGCCGTCACCACCGCGTCCAGCGCGCTCTTGCCCTGCTCGCGCAGCTGCTCCGCGAACTCCACGATGAGGATGGCGTTCTTGGAGGACAGGCCCACCAGCATCACCAGACCCACCTGGCAGAACACGTCGTTGGCGAAGCCGCGCGCCACCTGCAACCCCAGCGCGCCCATGATGGCCAGCGGCACGGACAGGATGATGACGAACGGGAGGCTGAAGGACTCGTACTGCGCCGCCAGCACCAGGAACACGAAGAGGATGCCCAGGGCGAAGATGATCAGCGTCTGGCCGCCGGACTCCTTCTGCTCCAGGCTGATGCCCGTCCACTCGGACGACATGCCCTGGGGCAGCGCCGCCTGGGCCACCTGCTCCATGGCCTCCAGCGCCTGGCCGGACGACACGCCGGGCGCGCCCTGGCCGTTGATCTCCACGGAGCGGAACAGGTTGTAGTGCTTGATGACCTGCGCGGAGACGATGGGCGTCACCTTCACCAGCGACTCCAGCGGAATCATGTCCCCGGCTTCCGTGCGCGCGTAGAACGAGCCGATGTCCTGGGGGCTGTCGCGGAACTGCTGCTCGGCCTGGACGTACACGCGGTAGGTGCGGCTGGCGTAGTTGAAGTCGTTGACGTACTGGCTGCCCATGTAGAGCTGCATCACGCCGAAGATCTGTTCAATCGGCACGCCCAGCGCCTTGGCCTTCTGGCGGTCCACCTCCACGTCCAGGATGGGCGTGTTGGCGTTGAAGGGGGTGTAGACGCCGCGCAGGCGGCCCTCCTCATTGCCCTTCTGCACCATCTCCTGCGTGGCGTTGGCCAGGTCCTCCAGCGAGTGGTTGCCGGCGACGTCCTCCACGATGAACTGGAAGCCGCCCACGCTGCCCACGCCGCGGATGGCGGGGGGCTGGAAGGGGATGACGCGCGCGCTGCCAATCCTGCCCAGCGGCCCGCGCAGCCGCTCCACCAGCGCGGCCACGGACTGATCCTTCCCCGTGCGCTCCTCCCACGGCTTCAGGGCCGTGAAGACGGTGGCGTAGTTGGAGCCGTTGCCGCTGGGGGAGAAGCCACCAATGGCGAACATCACGTTCACCTCCGGCTGGGCCTTGAGCACCGCCTCCACCTCCTGGAGCACCTTCTCCGTCTGGCTGAGGGCCATGCCCTCCGGCCCCTGCACGGAGATGATGACGTAGCCCTGGTCCTCATCCGGGATGAAGCCCGTGGGCGCGGAGCGGAACAGCATCACCGTGGCGCCGATGCAGGCGAGGAACGCCACCAGCACGATGAGCGGGTGCACCAGCAGCTTGCGCAGCCCCTTGCCGTAGGTGTCACGCGTCCAGTCCAGCACCTGGTCCACCTTGCGGAAGAACACCCACTTGGGGCCGTGGTGGTGCTTGAGCAGCCGCGCGGACAGGGTGGGCGTGAGCGTCAGCGCGCAGAAGGTGGACAGGGCCACCGACGCGGCGATGGTGAGCGCGAACTGGCGGTAGATGGAGCCCGTGGTGCCCGGGAAGAGGGCCACCGGGATGAACACCGCCACCAGCACCACGGAGATGGCCACCACCGCGCCGGCCACCTCCTTCATGCCTTCGCGCGCCGCCTGGAACGCGTTGAGCCCGCGCTCCGCCATCAGGCGCTCGATGTTCTCGATGACCACGATGGCGTCGTCCACGACGAGGCCCGTGGCCAGCGTGAGGCCGAAGAGGGTGAGCGTGTTGATGGAGAAGCCCATCATGTAGACGAACGCGAACGTGCCCACCAGCGACACCGGCAGGGTGAGCGCCGTAATCAGCACGCTGCGCCACCCGTGCAGGAACAGGAAGATGACCAGGATGACGAGCGCGATGGCTTCAATCAGCGTGTGGATGACCTCGTTGACGGAGGCGCGCACCGCGAGCGTGGTGTCCGTGCCGGTGCGGTACTCCAGGCCCGGCGGGAAGGACTGCGCCAGGCGGTCCAGCTCCTTGATGACGCCGTCGCGCACGTCCAGCGCGTTGGCGGTGGGCAGCTGGAAGATGGCCAGGCCCACGCCGGTGCGGCCGTTGAAGCGCAAGAGGGTGCCGTAGTTCTCCGCGCCCAGCTCCACGCGGCCCACGTCCTTCACCGTGACGGCGCGGCCGTCGTTGTTGCGCATGAGCACGATGTCGCCGAACTCCTCCGGCTCCACCAGGCGGCCCCGGGCGCGCACGGCGATCTGATACGGCTGCTCGTCGCTGGACGGCGGCTGGCCCACCTGGCCTGCGGCCACCTGGAGGTTCTGCTCCTGGAGCGCGCGCACCACGTCCTGCGGCGTCATGTTGCGCCGGGCCAGCTCGGACGGGTCCAACCACAGGCGCATGGAGAACTTGCGCTCACCGAAGATGCGCACCTCGCCCACGCCGCGCACGCGCTTGATGGCGTCCTTGAGGTTCACGTCCGCGTAGTTGGAGAGGAACTTCGCGTCGTAGCGGTTGTCCGGGGAGGACAGGCCCACCGTCAGCAGCATCTGGCTGGAGGCCTTGTTCACCACGATGCCCGTCTGGTTCACCTGCGCGGGCAGGCGGGCCGCGGCGCGGCTCACGCGGTTCTGCACGTCCACCGCCGCCACCTCGATGTTGCGCGTGGGGGCGAAGGTGACGGTGATGGTGCTGGTGCCGTCGTTGGTGCTGGTGGAGGTGATGTAGCGCATGTCCTCCACGCCGTTGAGCTCCTGCTCCAACGGGATGGTGACGGCGGACTCCACCACCTCGGCGCTGGCGCCGACGTAGGTGCTGGTGACGGTGACTTGCGGCGGCGCCAGGTCCGGGTACTGCGCGATGGGCAGCGTCGGGATGGCGATGACGCCCACCAGCGTCAGGATGATGGAGCAGACGATGGCGAAGACAGGCCTGCGGATGAAGAAGTCGACGAACACGGTGTGGCGCCTCTCTGGATTCGCCTGCTAGCGGCTGCCGCCGGTGGTGCCGCCGCCACCGGACGCGGTGCGGGGCGGCTGGGAGGACGCGTCGGTGTTCACGGTGACCTGCTTGGGGATGACGGGCATGCCGTCGCGCAGCATGTGCAGCGACGACACCGCGACGAGGTCGCCCTGCTTCAGGCCGCCCTCCACCACGTAGGACATGTCACCCAGCTGGCCCAGGGCCACCGGGCGGCGCTCCACCAACGTCTTGCCGTCCTTCGTCTCCACCACCATGGCGAAGGGCTGGCCGCTCTGGCGCACCACCGCGAGCGCCGGAATCTGGAGCGCGTCCCGCGTGGAGTACACCAGCCGCGCCCGCAGAAGCTCACTGGGGCGCAGGCCCACCGTGTTGCGGAAGGCGGCCTTCACCTCCACCAGCTGCGTGCGAGGGTCCGTCTGCGGCGCCACGTAGAAGACGGTGCTGGAGAGGATGACCTTGCCCTGTTGATCCAACAGCTCCAGCTGGGTGTCCGGCTTGAGCGACCGCGCGCGGAACGAAGGCACCGACACGCTGACCTCCAGCGCGTCCGCCTGGGCCACGGACGTGAGCACCGTGGTGGCGCTCACGTAGTCACCCACGCGCACCACCACGTCACCCATGGTGCCCGCGAACGGCGCGCGCACCACGTGGAACTGCAGCTGCACCTGGCGCTGGGCCACGTTCGCGCCCGCCGCGCGCGCCGCCGCCTCCGCCGCCTTCACCGCCGCCTGGGCGCGCTCCAGCTCCTGCACGCTGGCCAGGCCCTCGCGGTTGAGGGACTCCGTGCGCGCGAGGGTGCGCTTCGCCAGCTCCAGCTCCACCGCGGACGAGCTCTGCTGGGCCTGGGCGCTGTCCAGCGCCGCGGTCTCCTGGCGCGCGTCCACTTCAATCAGCGGGGTGCCGGCCTCCACCTTCTGGCCGGGCTTCACGAGAATCTTGCGGATGTAGCCGTTCACCTGCGGCAGCACGGACACGCTCTGCCGCGACAGCAGCGAGCCCAGGTACTCCCCGGTGTCCCGCACCTCGTGCGGCGCCAGCGCCACCACCTGCACCTCGCGCGGCGGCGGAGCGGCCTTCGCCTCCGGCTTGCCCGAGCACCCGGCCACGCCAGCCACCAGCGCCGCGCCCCACACCGTCTTCGTCATCAGCGCCTTCAGGGGGCGTACCCTCGTCACCAGTCGCACCGGGCCTCCGTCAGGAACGCGTCCAGGCGGGCCTGGACGAGCTCGAATTCCCTCAAAACCAACGCGAGCTGCGCCTGGCGGAGCGCGGCTCCGCTCTGCACCAGCTCCAAGCTGCTACCTCGTCCCACCTCGAAGGCCCGGCGCGTGAGCCGGTCCGTCCGGTCCGCCAGCTCCAGGGACTCGGCCGCGGTCTTCAACAGCGCCTCGGCCACTTCCACTCCACGCCGCGCGCGGGAAACCTCCACACTCACGTTGCGGCGCGTGGCCTCCAGCGACTGGGCCGTCTGTTCTTCAATGCCCTTGCGCTCGCGCACGAGGCCTTCGCGCTGGCCGCCCTCCCACAGGGGGACGGACAGCACCGCGGACACGTTCCAGGTGGCGAAGCGGCCAAAGCCGGGGTCGGTGGTGAAGCCCACCAGCGTGCTGCTCAGTCCCAGGGTGGGCAGGTAGCCGGCGGAAGCCTGGCGCCGGCTCTCCCGGGCCGCGTCCACGTTGGCCCGCTGGGCCACCAGGTCCGGGCGGTGGGCCAGGTCCTGCAGCGGGGCGCACTGCTGGCGCGTCTGCTCCACCAGTCCGCCCAGGTTGAACGCCGGGTTGACGCCCACGCCGTGGTCCTCGCCCAGGGACAGGCCCAGCGACTCCCGCGTCCGGCGCAGCTGCTCGTCGCCGGCCACCAGCGCCTGCCGGGCCACCGCCACGTCCTGGCTCACGCGCACCACGTCCAGCTGCGTGCCGGCGCCCAGCTCGAAGGAGCGCTGGGTGAGGGACTGGCGCTCCAGGGCCTGCCGCAGGCCCACGCGGTTGATCTCCGCGGCGCGCTCGGCGGCCACCGTGGCCACCAGCACCTGCGCCAGCCCCTGGGTGAGGCGGCGCTGCACGTCCTGGAGGTTGGCCACGGACGCGGACTCGGAGGCCTTCGAGGACGACAGGCCCCGCCACGCCCCCACATCGATGATGGACTGGGTGAGGGACGCGGACACCGTGCCCAGGGGCGCGCTGGGGCCCGCCACCCCGGTGCCGGTGTTGGAGCCGCCCACGAAGCCGCCGCCCGCGGCGGAGGGCACGTCCGGGTGGAGCACGTCCACGCCCACGCCCGCGGTGGCCCGCGCGTTGGGCAACAGAAGGCCCAGGGACTGGCGCCACCGGCCCTGCGCGCGCGACACGCCGGCCTCCGCGTTGCGCAGGTCCGTGGAGCGCTGGCGCACCCGGGTGAGGGCGTCGTCCCACGTCTTCACCTGCTCCGGCGCGGGCGGGACGGGCGTGAGCATGGGGTCGTCCACCTTCGGCTGGAAGGGGACGGGGGCCGGCGCGGCCGCGGCGGCGCCAGCTTCAGGCGTGGACTGCTGGGGGGACGCGGACGGCGCCTGCTGCGCGGCGGCGAGGAGAAGGACGAGGAGGGCGCTGGGGGTGGCCATACTCTGGAGCGGCGGGTCTTTCCGGCAGGAGCGAGTGGTGGTACCCACCCCGGGTTCCCTGCGCGCGGTCAAGATGTAATTGACAACCGTTGTTGAATGCAATCATCTCTTACGCCCATGACCATCGCTGAGCAAGTGGCATCGACGCGACGCGCAGTGGTCCGGCTGCTCACCCAGAAAGTGGGTGAGCAAACGGATCGGCCGCTGATGCAATTGCTCGTGCTGAAGAACATCGGGATCCACGGCATCCACAGTCAGGCGCAGATCGCGGAGCGGCTGCTCATCGACGCGCCCGCGGTGAGCCGGCTGGTGGACCGGTTGGAGGAGGATGGGCTGGTGGAGCGCCGCGCGGGGGAGAACCGCCGCTGCGTGCGCCTGGAGATCACCGACGCGGGGCGCCGGGAGCTCCAGGCGCTGGAGCTCGCCGCGCAGTGGCTGGACGCCCAGGCGCGCACGTACCTGGCGCCGCCGGAGGTCGAGGAGCTGTCGCGCCTGTTGGAGAAGCTGCAGACGGGGCTGTGCCAGCTGCTGGGCAACGAGCCCGCGCATCCGCCGCGCAAGGACGACCCGCCCTGCGTGCCGCCCCCCTCCAACGACAACGGGTGACGACGGGAGGCGGAAGGCCCGGGCGCGATGCCCGTCCCGCCGCCGCCCCGCCGCCACCCGTGCGCCACGTCCGGGGGGAGGAGGTGGTC